>JBHICL010000031.1:0-14751 GCA_046759605.1 Alphaproteobacteria bacterium
CGGAGGGTTGCAGGACGGGTGGGCAGCAGCCAAGGCGGCGGAAAAGGTCGGCCTCCAGCGGGCGGAAGTGTTGGCGCGGACGGCCTTGGGATACATGCTCTTTTATGTGGCCGACATCCCCAGCGCGCGGGAGCAGTGCAAGCGTGGGCTTGCCCTGGCGCGGCGCCTCGGCGCGCGGCGGTTCGAGGCGGACGCCTTGATCTACCTCGGCCGGATACAAGCCATCGAAGGTCGCAAGGCGGAGGCTGTGGAGCTCATCGAACAGGCGTACGACGTCTGCCGCGAGACGGGTGTGACCTACGCCGGGCCCTGGGCGCTGGGCGCGCTCTTTCTCGTTTCCGACGATCCCCGCGTGCGCGAATTGGCCGCGAAGGAGGCCGAGCGGATCCTTTCAGAAAAAGAGTGCGTGAGTCACAACTATCTGTCCTTCTATATCGACGCGATGGAGGCGTCGTTCGAGGGTGGGGATTGGGCCGGCGTCGAGCGTTACGCGGCGGCGCTCGAGAATTACACGCATGAAGAGCCGTTGCCGTGCTGTGACTTCTACATCGCCCGAGGTCGCGCCTTGGCGGCGTATGGGAGCGGCCGCCGGGATGAGGCGACCGCCCGGGAGCTGCGGCGCCTGCGCGACGAGGCGGAACGCGTCGGCTTTCGCTTCGCCCTTCCGGCCCTGGACAAGGCGCTCGAGGGTCTGGCCGAGGACACCGTGTCCTGAGGCAGGCTTCCAGACCCTCACAATCAGAAGAAAACAAGGAAAATCAGTCATGAAGGCTCTGCTGCAGCGCGTGAGCGAGGCCGGCGTCGCCGTCGAGGGGCAGATGGTCGGTGAGATCGGACCGGGGCTCCTGGTGCTTCTGGGCGTCGAGGAGGGCGATGGCGAGGCGGAGGCGGATTTCCTCGCTCGCAAGACCGCCAATATGCGCATCTTCGAGGACGACGCGGGCAAGATGAACCGCTCCGTCCTGGACGTGGCGGGAAGCGCGCTGGTGGTGAGCCAGTTCACGCTATGCGCCGATGTGAGCCGGGGCAACCGGCCGGGGTTTTCGGGCGCGGCGGCGCCGGATACGGCGAACGCGCTTTACGCGCGTTTCTGCGCCCGCATGAGGGAGCATGGCGTGCCCATCGAGACCGGCCGGTTCGCGGCCCATATGGCCGTGCACCTGGTGAACGACGGTCCCGTCACGATCTGGGTCGACACCCGGGCGAAGGAAGCACCCGGCTGAAGCTCCGACAAATCCGTGGCTTCCCCACCTTCCCTTAGACCTCGGCTTGGGGTACACGAACTCGTTCGCACCGGCTACGGGCGTGTTCCTTGCGATCATTTGCGGCAACACTCGTCGCGATAGGCGCGATGCTACTGGCCACGGGCTGCGCCGTGGCCAACCAGCGGGTCCACCTGAACCCGGATGTGCCACAGGAACGCCGGGTCGGTGATCTGACCTTTCGTGGCGGCCTCGCCCTCGACGATGCCAGCGACGGTTTCGGCGGGCTTTCGGCGATCCGCGTCAGTCCCGACGGCGCGCGCTTGCTGGCGCTGAGCGACCGCGGCCGCTGGTTCGAGATGAGCCTGGCCTATGACCCCGGCGGCGATCTTGCCGCCGCCGACGTCGCGGCCTCGGGCCGGCTGTCGCACCCCGACGGCCGCGCGCTCAGGCGCCGCGAGTCCGATGCGGAGGCCCTGGCGGAGCTGGCGAACGGCTCCATTGTCGTGGCGTTCGAGCTGGAGCACAGGCTCTGGCGTTATCCGCGAACCGAACCGCCGTTCGGCCAGCCACCGACCATGCTGGAGGCGCCGCAAGGCATCGACCGCGCGCACCGCAATATGGGAATGGAGGCTTTGACGGAGCTCGCCGACGGGCGACTGCTGGTGATCGCCGAAGGGTTGAGGCTGGCCGACGATACCGGCGCGGCATGGATCGGCGACGGCGAGCGCTGGTCGGCGGTCGGCTATGGATTGACCCCGGGCTTCGAGCCCACGGGAGCCGCGCTGCTGCCCGACGGCGATGTGATCGTGACCGAGCGCCGCGCCTCGCTGCTCGGCGGCTTCGCGACGCGGCTGGTGCGACTGTCGCGCGCGGATTTGGACGCCGAGGCACGTCTCGATGGGCAAGAGATCGCGCGGCTCGAGCCCCCCCTCACCGTCGACAATGTCGAAGCGGTCGCGGCGCGGCGCGACGGCTCGGGAAAGATCCTGATCTATCTCGTGAGCGACGACAACTTCACACGCCTCCAGCGCACGCTGCTCATGATGTTCGAGCTCAGCCCCTGAGCCACTCGCGCTTCGCCTCGGCGTAGCGTCCGGTTCGTATGGCCTCGCGCACGCTCGCCATCAGACGGTTCATGAAGGCGATGTTGTGGAGGGCCAGCAGCTGTATGCCGAGGATCTCGCCTGCTTTGAAGAGGTGGTGCAGATAGGCCCGCGTGAAGGTGCGGCAGGTGTAACATCCGCACTCGTCTTCCAGCGGATCCCGATCGTCCCGGTGGCGCGCGTTTCGCAGATTGATGTGCTCCCGCCCGTCGGGTCCGTCGTCGCCGGGGCGCCGGACGAACGCGCCGCCGTGACGGGCGAGCCGCGTGGGGTTCACGCAGTCGAAGCTATCTATCCCCTTGGCAGCGCCTTCCCAGACGTCCTCGACGCTGCCGATCCCCAGGAGGTGCGCCGGGCGGTGGCTCTCGAGGGGCCCCATCGCCATGCTCACGACCTCGTGCAATTCGGCCTTGTCGCCACCGAGGCACCCGCCGACGGCGTGGCCGAAGTAGGGCTGGGACATGGTGAATTCGGCGCTCTCGCGCCGCAGGTCCTCATACACGCCCCCTTGCACGATCCCGAAGAGCGCCTGCCTGCCGGACGGGTCCGGTTTCGTGCGTTGGAACTCGCGGAGGCTGCGTACGGCCCAGCGATGGCTGAGCTCCATGGACCGGGCCGTATAGTCCCTTTCGGCATGATGGGGCGTGCACTCGTCGAGCACGAGGGCGATATCCGCGCCGAGTTGACGCTGGATACGGATCGAGCCCTCCGGCGTCAGCGTGTGGACGGAGCCGTCGACGTAAGAACGGAAAGTCGCGCCGTCATCGCCTATGTCGATGAGTGTGGGCGGCTGCCGATTGCCGCGGCTGCCTTTGATCTCTTCGGCAACGGAGCCGTGTCCGAGCGAGAAGATCTGAAAGCCTCCGGAGTCGGTCAGCAACGGGCCGTCCCACCCCATCATGCGGTGCAGCCCGCCCAGGCGGGCGATGCGCTCGGCGCCGGGTTGCAGCATCAGGTGATAGGTATTGCCGAGGATGATCTGCGTGCCCGCGTCCCTGACCTGGTCGGGGGTGAGCGCCTTTATCGCGGCCTTGGTGGCGCAGAAGATGTAAGCCGGCGTCTCGATAACACCGTGCGGGGTCGAGAGCCTCCCGACCCGCGCGCGACCGGGCCAGTCCGGATCGGCCGTCGTTCGTTGCTCGGTCACGAACGAAAAGCCGGGGAAGTCGGCCTCGTCGGCGGTCGGCTGCTCGGACCCCGTGTTCATGGCAAGGCTACGGCGCCTGAACATCGGCGGCCGAGGAGGGGCTGTAGACGCATGACGAAGGAATCTAGAGCGCGCGAGCAGGAAGAGGAAGCGGCGTCACGCGGAGTCGTCGTGGACTGCCTCTAACCGGCGCCCCTCGCCCTCGCAACCTGCTTCTTCAGGCGGCGTAGCTCGCCGGGCATCCGGGTGGTCGGCGTGGCCGCGAGCCAGGCGTCCAGGCCGCCCTTGTGCTCGATGGTGCGAATCGCGTTCGCCGAGAGCCGGAGCCGGACCGTGCGGTCCAGGACCTCGCTATACAGCGACGTCATCTGGAGATTCGGCAGAAAACGCCGTCGGGTCTTGTTGTGCGCGTGGCTGACGTTGTTGCCGGTCTGCACGCCCTTGCCCGTGATGTCGCAACGTCGGGCCATGATCCCGCTCCAAGCAAAGCACAGCACCGCGCCCAAAAAGCGCGGTGCAAGCGGCCTTGTAGGCCATGGGGACGCCCGCGTCAAGCGCGAGACTCTGTCCTACCGGGCGAGCGGTGATATCCTGCAACAATCGTTTCCCGAACTGTAACCACGGCCTGATCGACGGCAATGCATCGGACTGTTCTCATCTTGATCGCGGCGATTGTCGCCGCGCCATCCTGGGCGGCGGCGGAGAATTCCTCGCTCGAGGTATTTCTCGGGCATTGGACGGGTTCGGCGATCAGTCAGCAGTTCACGCCGGCCGGGCTCCGTTATGCGCCGCGCGACCTGGACGTGACGGTGTCGAGGACCGAGGACGGCTTCGACATCAGCTGGACGACGCTCATCCGATCCCGCGATTCCACGAAGGCGCCGGTGCGGAGGGAAACGAGCATGAGCTTCGTACGCACGGGTCCGGCGGAATTCGTGGCAAGGGATCTGGACAGCCCGGGCGTCGGCGGGACCTACAGCTGGGCCCGGATCGAAGAGCGCGCGCTCATCGTATATCTGTTCGAAATCGGCCCGGACGGTATTTACGAGTTGTCGCGCTATGCCCGAACCGTCTCACCCACAGGGGTCATGGACCTCGATTTCACCCGCCTTCGTGATGGACGTACCGAGATCCACGTAACCGGGCACTTTCTCCCGGATAGATGACCTTCGTGTCGGCTTCGCAGCTTACTCGTCGGCCGGCGCGCCGAAAGCCTCGAGGAGCTTCCGGGCGGCGGCCGTGGGCGTGATCTCGCCGTCCCGCACCCGACGCTCCAGCCGTTCGAGTTCACGGGCGACCGCAGGATGGTCGCGAAACGCGGCCTCGAGGCTCTCGTCGACCTCGCGCCACATCCAGGCGCCGGACTGGCGGGCGCGCCGCGCATCTCGCTCGCCCGAGGCCGTGGCGGCCCGGGCAATGTCCTCGACCTGCCGCCAGACCTCGGCGATGCCCATGCCCTCGCGCGCGGAGCACGTCAGCACCCGCGCGGCGCCCCGCCCCGGGTCCCGGCGCAACAGGTTCAACGCGGCCGTGTACTCCGCCGCCGCCGCTATCGCCACGCCTTCGAGCTCGCCGTCGGCCTTGTTGACGACGACCAGATCGGCCAGCTCGACGATGCCCTTCTTGATCCCCTGCAGCTCGTCACCCCCCGCCGGGGAGAGCAGCAGCAGGAAAAAGTCCACCATGTCGGCGACCGCGGTCTCCGACTGACCGACGCCGACGGTTTCCACCAGGACCACGTCGAAGCCCGCCGCCTCGCAGACCAGAATGGCCTCCCGGGTCCGTCGGGCGACGCCGCCAAGGGTACCGGCCGAAGGCGACGGACGGATGAACGCCTCGGGCGCGCGCGCCAGCTCGTCCATCCGCGTCTTGTCGCCGAGTATCGAGCCCCCCGTAATCCTGGACGAGGGATCGACGGCGAGCACCGCCACCCGGTGGCCCTGGCCGATGATGTGAAGGCCCAGGGTCTCCACGAACGTCGATTTGCCGACCCCGGGGGCGCCGGATATCCCGAGCCGCACCGAACCGCCACCGAAACGAAGCAGCCTTTCCAACAGCCGGGCCGCCTCGGCCCGGTGGTCCGCCCGCCGGGACTCGATGAGAGTTATGGCGCGAGCGAGCGCCCGTCGGTCACCGCCACGCACGGCGTCGGCGAGCACCGCCGCCGACGCTCGGCCTGCGGCTGTTTTTGCCTTGCTCATCTCGCGGCGCGGGGTCTCATGGCATGGTCGGCGTCGAGGAGTGGCATGGCGCAACCCGCTCGCGCAACGATCATCCGCACCCGGTCGCCACGGTCAAGGCGTGCTCCCGGTCCCTCTTTCGTCCTCTCTCGAACTCTCATCGAAGGCAGGGGCGCCGGGTCCCAAGGGCTGGCCGTAGCTGAACTCGACGAAGTTGCCGTCCGGATCGGAAACGCCGCAGTAATAGCCGACGGGATATGGCTCCTCCCGCGGCTCCCAGACGAGGGTCCCGGCGCCGCGGGCCTTGTCGGCAACCGCGTCGACCTCGGCGCGGCTCGCGCAGGCGTAGCCGAGATGGCCGAAATCGTGTCGCCTCGGGTCGCGTCCCTCGCCGCCCGGCAGGAGGACGAGGATGAACTCGTGCCCTCGCCCTGGTTCGGCAAGCCAGGTGACGCCGCCCTCGCGTTCGCGCACCACCTCGAGCCCGCAGTAGTCCCGGTAGAACGCCACACACGCCCGCAGATCGCGCACCTGCAACGCCAGATGTGTCAAGACGGGCCTCATGGGGCTAAACTAGCGCAAACGGTCTTCGAACGTCCCTAAAACCGTCGCGATATTGCGTGTTATCCGAATGACCCTGCCCGACAGCGCCATGAAGGTCCAGGCGGCCCTTGCCGCCGCCGGTTTCGACAACCGGGTGACCGAGATGCCCGCCAGCACGCGGACCGCGGCCGATGCGGCCCGGGCATGCGGCTGTCGGGTGGGCCAGATCGCCAAATCGCTGATTTTTCGCGGCCGCGAAAGCGGCAAGGCGGTTCTGGTGATCGCGAGTGGCGACAACCGCGTCGACGAAGGACGCGCCGGCCTCTTGCTGGGGGAGGAGATCGAGCGCCCCGAGGCGGCGTTCGTCCGTGAGGCGACCGGATTCGCCATCGGCGGCGTCCCGCCCATCGGCCACCCCCGGCCGGTCACGACCCTGATCGACGAGGACCTTCTCGGTTTCAGCGAGATCTGGGCCGCGGCGGGCACGCCGAGGACCGTGTTCAAGCTCACGCCCGACGAGCTCGTCCGCATGTCCCGGGGCCGGGTCGCGAAGATCGCCTGACCGTTCACGTCAGGTAAATCGGATTGGTCAAGGCGTGAACGACGAGCGGGTCCGCCTCCGGATCGACCAGCTGGGCACGGATGTATGGCGAGGTGTGGACCTCGGCGACCAGCTCCAGGTCCTGGTCATCGCTGTCCACCATACGTCGCCGGACGCATCCGTCCGCCGTCCGAAGCTCCAGGGCCAGCCCCTTGCCGTCGACCGCCCGCAACCGAACCGCAAGCCGGTTGTCCGCCGGACGACGAATGGACTCTCCCATGTGGCCGTCCTCAGAGCACAGGTAGAGCTGCGGCCCGTCCGGGGAGCGGCTGATAAAGACGCGCCCGGCTCGCAGACCGTCCAGCAAATTTCGCCACGTTGGCTGGGAAGGGCAGTGGACCCAGGTCGTCGGCGTCCCGAGCCGCGTCGGTTTTTTCGAGGTCAAGGAATGGGTATCGCTCCCTCCGACCGCGACATAACGCCGGCCCTTCTTCAGTCTGTCTTCCCAGAACTGGAGGCAGGCGATGTTCGCGTAGCGAGCCGCGCCCCTCTCGGCGAGACGCCACGACCCGTTCCATACTTCGATGCAATGGAAATTCGCCGCTTCGCTGCCAAAGGCCCATGGGGGACCGAAGGGGCGTGGATGGTTGCAGGATATCAAGCAACCATGATCGGCGGCGCGCTTCATGACCCGCGCCATCTCCTCGGCCGAACCGACGCGGAAATCGAACCAGCGATCCGAGCCCCACACGTTCCAATGGCCATGATAAGTCGTTACCTCGTAGCCGGGGATCAGCACGAGCCCATCGATCGCCCAAGCGCTCAACTCGACGAGATGGCTCATCGTGTTGTGGTCCGTGATCGCGAGAAAATCCAGTCCCCGCGCGCTCGATGCGTCGATAACCTCGGCCAGGGTGGGTTGCCCGTCGCTGTGATCGGTATGGCAGTGAAGATCGCCCCGGAACCAGCCCTCGACGCCCGCGGGCGGCCTGACCGCGAGGTTGTCCACCATCGGTGGCACGGGTCGTTCGGCGGGATTTTGGCCGCCTCCGGAGGAAAGCTCTACGAACACGCGATACCGGCAGCCCTCAGGACCAATCTTGTAGAACCCGAGGCATATGTGCCATGTGCCCGGGCTCAGGGGTCCCGGGAGATAGCCGGGCGTAGCGCCGTCCGGCGCCAGAAAGAAACCGCGGCGCGCGCTGCCGCTCCAGCCTCGGAATCCGGCGGTTTGGAACGCGATACCCCGTGGATCGAAGATGCCGATATCGACCGTATTGCCACCGGTTGCACGCGGATCGCCGCTGATCTCGCCACTGTACTCGTAGCGGACGTTCAGGCGCTCCACCCCCGAGGGCATGTCGAAGGGCAGGTGATGATAGAACTTGTCCCGCCCCGGCGGCATGTATCCTTCGAGGATGATCTCCCGCGTCGATGACGCGCTCATTGGCTCAGGGCTCCTTCCGGTGTGCACGAAACGCGCCTAGCGCAAGAGCATGCCGTTGGCGCCGTAGAAGTACAGGCGGTCGGCATCCAGCCCGAGCCACACGGATTCTGCCAGCTCGGGAACCTCATCCCCCAACAGACGGACCGAGACCAACTGCGATCCCACCGTCACAAGAACCATGATCTCGGCGCCGAGCGGTTCGACGACGAAGACCTTGCCCGGGATGGTCGCCGGGGCGGGGTGTGCGCTGATCCGGAGATGTTCCGGTCGAATGCCCAGGTAGAGGGCCGCGCCATCGGCCAGGCTCGCGGGTAGATGCTGGCGAATACCGTCGAGATCCAGCGTTACATCCGAATCGTCGAAAACCAGGCCGGCCCGTCCCAAATCAAGCCGGCACGGCAGCAGGTTCATCGGCGGGCTGCCCATGAACGAAGCAACGAACGTGTTCATCGGTCTGCGGTAAACTTCGTTTGGCGAGCCGATCTGCATGATATCGCCCTCCCGCATCACGACGATACGGTCGGCCAGCGCCATGGCTTCGGCCTGGTCGTGGGTGACATAGATCGCGGTGATGCCGATTTCCTTCTGCAGACGCTTGATGAAAGCTCGGGCCTCTATCCGCAGCTTGGCGTCGAGATTGCTCAGGGGCTCGTCGAACAGGAAGACCTGCGCCCGGTGCACCAGCGCCCTGGCAACCGACGCACGCTGTTGTTGACCACCCGAAAGCTGACCCGGCCGCCGCTCAAGCAGCTGTCCGATTTGCAGTCTCTCCGCGACTTCCGCCACCCGGGCGGCGGTTCGTTCCCGTGCTACGCCGCGGACTTTCAAGGGATAGCCGATATTGTCGCGGACCGTCATATGCGGATAGAGAGCGTAATCCTGAAACACCATCGCGACGTCCCGGTCTCGCGGATGCAGATTGGTCACTTCGCGATCCGCGATATGGATACGGCCCCCATCGGCGACCTCGAGCCCCGCGATGAGGCGGAGGGTGGTTGTCTTGCCGCACCCCGATGGGCCGAGCAGGGCAACGAATTCTTCGTCCGCCACCTCCAAGCTGACATCGTTGACGGCGCGTACGACATCGAAAAACTTGACGATCCGATCCAATCTGACAGAGGCCATCCTGGTGTGTTCCTGTCTCGTCAGCTCTTGATGCCGCCGAAGAAGCGAAAACCAAAACGCCAGTTCACAAACAGATAGATAAGCATGACGGGTAACGTATAGAGGAAGGCATAGGCGGACACGAGGGTCAGGAGCGGCGTTCCGGCCTCTGTGTAGAAAGAGAAAAACGCGATCGACGCTGGCATGTTTTCGGGGCTGCGAAGAAGCACGAGCGGTATCAGGAACGCGCCCCACGCCTGGACCAGGGTCCACAGCGCAATCACGACCAGACCGGGACGCAACATCGGTATTGCGACGTCCAGGAATATCTGCGTCGGTCTTGCGCCACAGACGATCGCCGCCTCCTCGTAGGATCGTGGAATCGATTCGACAAAGTCGCGCATTATAAAGATCGCCGTCGGCAGAAATCCCCCGGTCATGACGAGGATAACGCCGATGTGGGTATCGACCAGTCCGAGTCTGAACGCGAGCAGAAAGATCGGCACCATGGCAGCCGTGCCGCCGACGACCGAGGAGAATAGAATCAATATGTACACCATGGCGTCGCGCCCTGGTATTCGCGCCCGGGACATACCATAGGAGGCGAGAGTGGCGACGATGACGACGGCCACCGCCGTCCCGGCGCCGAATATCAGATTGTTCACGAACAGGGCTCGGATAGCGAAACTGTTGTCGAATACCGTCTGGAAGTTCGCCAGGGACGGTTCCGCCGGAACGGCCGCTCTCAAGGTGGTCTGCGGGTTGAACGGCGCGGTGACAAGCCACAACATTGGCAGGGCGAAAAAGAGGCAGGCGATCGTGCTGAACGCCAGAATGGCCAACAGAGCACGGAAGGATCGTCTGTTCACCCGACCGCCCTTTGGCGACGGATCATAGCCAGGTAGCCTAATGCGAGGATCAAATTGATCAGCATGATCACCATGGCAATCGCGCCACCCTTGCCAAACTCGAAGAAGCGAAAAGCGGTTTGAAATGTGTATATGGACAGCAGGTTTGTCTTGAAACTTGGGCCGCCGCCGGTGAGCAGAAAGGGCGTAAAGGTGTTGAACGTGAACAGTGTAATGAGAATTAGATCTGTCAGAATATGCCCTCTTAACAACGGCAGACGGATGTCGACAAACTTCCGCCATCCAGATGCGCCTACGACGTCCGCTGTTTCGAGATAAGATGGTGGAATGGTTTCCAGCGCCGAGGCGAACAACAGCATGGAGAATGCAGTACCTCGCCATGTGTTGAACACGATGATGGAAAGCACCGGATAATCGAACAACCAGTCGGGGTTGGGCGCACCGACAAGCCTCAAGAGGGAGTTGAGGGTGCCGGAATCAGGGTTCAGGAACGCTTGCCAGGCGAAGGCCACGACGACCTCTGGAACGATCCAGGCCACGACGACCAGCACGGTCACAACACTCTTAACCGCTCCCCTGCGTCCATGAAAGATCGTAGCGATGGCCAGACCGAGTCCGGCCTGTCCTATCAGCGCCGAACCGATGACAAACTGAAAAGTGATCCACAGCGAGCTGCCGAACTCTCCTCGCCGCGTCCATCGTGAGAAATCGAACAGGCGTGCGTAGTTCTGCAAGCCCACGAACTCGGGGTTCGCAGCGGTCGCGCCCGTTAAAGTCTGGTTGGTGAAGCCTAGGAGAAACACCCAGAAGAAAGGGACAATCAAGAACACGAGAACGAATACTACGGCCGGGAAAATGAAGCCGACGCCGACGCGCGTCGATATGATTCCCGACCGTTGTTCCATGTCCCGTCGATCGTCTGCCGATTCGCGCGCCCGCGCCTTCGCGGACGAAACCGGAAGCGCGCCGGCCCGCTAATCGGACCGGCGTCGCCTCACGGCCTTTCCAGCGGAACTATTGACCGATGATCGCGTTGTCTTCGCCAACGATCTCGATAACGGCCTCGGCGTATGCCGCCATGGCCTCTTCGGGTGTAAACTCGCCCGAGACCACCCGCTCCGTCATGAGCTGAGCCTCGACGGAAATCTTTGGGTACGCGGGCAGCAACGGTCTCACGGTACTGAGCGACAACAGCGCATCGGCCATAGCGGTCATGACCGGGTCTCCCGCGACGCTCACATCGTCGCGAAAGCTGATACGCGGTTGTATAAGCTCCTTCGCGCGAACCGCCTCCGCGCTCGACATGAAGGCCAGAAGTTCCCAGGCGTCCTGGGGATTTTCGCTGTTGGGATTTATGAGCCAGCCGGTACCGCCGGAGATCGTGACAAAATCCTGACCGCGGAATCCCGCACCAGGCTCCCTCGCTGGCATCTTCGCGAAGGAAACGAATTCGTTGCGTTTCTCCTCGCCCATCTCGCGCCGCATCGGCGACCGCCAGAACCAGTCGCCCTCGACCAGCATCCCGACCTTTCCGTCGCGGAAGGCCTCGAAAGACTGGTTCCGCCCGTCTGAAACGAGCTGCACGCGCGCGGCTCCGAGATTCTCCTTGACGTATATCGTGTGATAGAAATTCAGGGTGTCGAGAATGCCGGAGCTGCTGGCGATCCACTTGTTCTGTTCGAAGTCGTACATATGCTCGCCGGCGCCCAGCAACGCCATGAAGTATCCCTGCATGGTCGTTGCTTCGCCCATTGATGTGCCCGCGTTGAGCTGGATCGGGATTTCAATCCCTGCATCTCTCAGTTTCATCCCGGTATCGATGATCTCCTGCCAGCTCGTCGGCTGCCAGGGAGCCGGGATTCCAGCCCGCTCGAAAACGTCGGTACGATAGAAGATCTGGCGTACATCCGTTCCGCCGGGAACGCCATATCTCTCGCCCTGGAAGCTCAAAACGGCCTGGATGCCTTCTGGAATATGCGCCCAGCCTTCCCACTCATCGACGCTCGCTCCAACGACCTGGTTGAGCGGTTTGAGGAGCTCGCCCTCGACGAATTCGGGCACCCAAAAGCCATCGAAGGACATGATATCGGCGCCGCTGCCAACGCTGAGGTCCAGGGCATACTGTTCCTTGAGTCCCTCATCGCCACCGCCGAATTCGACGAGCCGGACGGTAATATCCCGGCCCTCATCCGCCATTTTCTTTTCGAAGCTGGGAAAGACGAAGGTCTTGAGCCAGGTCACCTCCGCCGAGTTGACGCCGCCTTCCACGCAGCGGCAAGTCAGCGTGACCGTCGACGCCACCGCCGAGTGCCCCGCAAGGGCTATGGCGAGCGCCGAGCCGATTAACATTTTCCGCATGGTATCCTCCCCCATCCGACGTATTTTCGCGTCCCGATTGTCTCGAGCCGCTTAGGCATTTGCGCGCAAGTGTTTGCCCGTGTCCGGTGCCTGTCAAGCCAATTGCACCGCGGCCTCTCTCTCCCCGTTGCATGCGCTTCGGCGCATGTGTCAGAGCGTTCCACGACTTATGCGCCGCACGGCCTGGACGGGCGCGGCGACCGCTACTTGAGCCGGTCCAGCGCCCTGGCAAGCAGCAGATAAGCCTTGCCGACCTCGGCCGTAAGCAGGCTGGGGCTCAAGGTATCCTCGGCGTCGCTGTCCGCGGCCTGACGCAGCAGCCGCTCGAAGCCAGCGAGGAAGTGGTTCGCGTGGGTGCGGAATTTCTCGTCCGCGACGTACCTCCTGCGCACGCGCTCGGCGGTAACCGGATCCCCCACGCGGCGGGCCAGCCGGCGCAGCGCGGCGGCGCGATCGCCACGCATGTAGCGCTTCAGGACATCGTCCGGCATGCCGGCATCGAGCAGCAGTGCAAGCTCGATCCCGAGGGACCCCAGCTCTCCCAGAACCTGGTCGACCGCGCGCAGGAAGGCAGCCTGGCGCACTTCCCGCTCGGCCTCGCGAACCTCCCCGGCCCGGCGCGAGGCTTCCGCGACCGCCTCGACCAACGCATGTTCCTGCAGCCTGAACGTCTCGGCGATCGACTGCGCCTGCATCCCAACGTCGTCGAGGACCTGGCGCATGTCGCGCGTCTGCTCCTCGAGCGCCTCGCGCAGACCGCCGACCCGCCCCTCCATGTGGTCCGCGGTGGCGCGCATGCGCGTATCCCCCCGATCCAGCGTCTCGGTCATCGCTCCGGCCCTTTGCGCGACTTCGTCGGCCGCGTGCATGAGGCTCTGGGCCTGGCCCCCGAACGACCGGCTGATGTCGCGCCACTTCTCCAGCACCGCCTCGGCCGCCTCGCGCGCGGCCCGGCCATGCTCCTCGAACGCGGACCCGGTCCTCGCCGTGTGCTCCCGCGCCTCGTCCGCGGCGGCTTTCAAATCCGCGCGCCGTTGCTCGAGGACGCCCGCGGTCTCGCCAACAGCCTGAGTGGCTTCGCGAGCCGCCTCCGCGAGCGCGTCCGTTTCCTGCTGGACCAGATCGCGCACCTCGCGAAGCTGCGAATGGGCCTCTTCGGCCGCTTTCGTAACGGTCTCGATTTGCCGCGTCAGGCCAGCGCCCATGGCCTCGAGCCTGGCGCCGGTCGCGTCCCACGCGGACGACAGGTCCTGCGTCTGCCGCATGAGGGCGTCGCGGGCTTCGTCCACCACCGTCCCCGCCGCGGCCGAGGCGTCGCGGACGGAGGCCGCTTCGCGCTCGAGGGCGGCTTGTACGTCGTCCACCCGATCCGTCGCCTCGGCGGCCGCTTCGCCGACCGCCTGCACATCCCGATCCAGGGTGTCATGCAGGCCCGAGATCCGCGCGGCCGCCCGCTCCGCGGTTTCAACGGTCTCGGTGGCCGTCGCCTCGAGGGCTTTGGCGGCGGCGTGGAGACGCTGCTCGGCCGCTTCAGCCGCGGCGCCGAGCGCGCCCTCCTGCCGCCGCAGTTGCTCGCGCAGGGCGCCGGCGCGTTTCTCCGCCTCGGCGAGCGCGCGGCTCGTTTCCTCACCGTGCTCCGAGAAGGTCTCGCGCACGACCTGTGCCTGCGCCACGGCCTCGACCATGGCATCGCTGGCACGGCGCGATTCCGCGGTCAGGACTTCGGCGATTTTCCTGACCTCCTCGGCGCCCTCCCGCGCCGCGCCGGTCAACGCCTGGGCTTTTTCGTCGAGGGCGGCGCCAATGGCGGCCGCGTTTTCCCGCACGTCGTTCCCGGCCGCGGTCAGCTCCGTCGCCTGATCCCGCAGGCTGAGCCCGAGCTCACGAACGCGCTCGGTGTTGTCGGCCGCCGCTCTCAGCTCGCCCGAGAGGTCTTCCCTCACCCGGCTCGCGGCCTCCTCCATGGATTGGCGGTGCGCGCTCATCCGGCGCTCGAGCTCGTCCAGCACCCGTGTCGTGGCGTCGCCCGCGGCCTCGATACCCCGGCTCAGCGTGTCGACCGCCTGCTGGACCGCGTCGTTGATCGTATGTCCCGCTTCGATGAGCTGGCGTTCGGCGGGAGAGACGTGCTTGACACCCAGCTCCTCGAGGCGCGTGACGACCGTGTTGACCGCCGCCGTCAGTCCCTCGATCTGGGCGCGCAGGGAATCGCTCGCGGTCCCGGCCCGGTTTACCGCCCGATCGGCCGCCTCGG
>JBHICL010000032.1:0-14372 GCA_046759605.1 Alphaproteobacteria bacterium
GCTCTCATGCTTCAATGTTGAGGCACCATGATGGCCCGGCGTTTGAGATCGTGCGTATGGGCTGCCGCGAGAACATCGTTTATGTCGTCCAGCGGATGTTGCTCGACGAAGGGCAGCACCTGGATCTTTCCGTCCAGCACGAGCTTCAGAGCGCCGGGATAGAGGTCCGGCGTGCAACCCCAGTTGCCGAGAGCCCGGGCGTGGAAGGCCATGAGGTTGGACAGCCGGACCTCTACCTTGTCCAACGTAAAGCCTATGACGCTGAGCGTCGCTCCGTGGACCAGGAGCCCATAGGCCGTCTCTTGCCCGGCCGTCGTACCCGAGCACTCGAATATGCGCCACTCGCTGGACGGCAGCCCCCGTTCCCCGGCGAAGCCTCCGATGGCCTTCTTGAGATCCCGGCCCGAGATCTCCCGGGCGTTGAACGTCGCGGCGGCGCCGCATTGGGAGATCGCTTCCAGCTTGGCGTCGTTCACGTCGACCGCAACCACCGTGGCGCCGAAGGCATTGAGCACCTGGGCCGCATATCCGCCGACGCCGCCAACGCCGATGACAATGGCGAGGCTGCCGGGTTCGATCTCCGCCTGCACGGCGGCCTGATAGGGTGTGGTCACGGCATCGGCCACCACCGAGAGGTCGGCGAGCCTCAAGTCGGCTCGCTCGGCGAGGCGCGTCTCGTCCACCGGACATAATCCGTTCGCCGGCACGGTGATGTGCGTGGCGAAGCCGCCGTGGATGTCGTTGCCGGGCATTTTCTGGGCGCGGCAGATCGTGCCGCGGCCGCGCCGGCAAAGCTCGCATTCGCCGCAGGGGATCACGGCGGAGACGATCACGGCCCTGCCGCTCCAGTCCTCCGCGCCGCTTCCGCTCGCCACGACGCGGCCGCTGATTTCGTGCCCGAGGGTGAGGGGCAGCTCGTGGTTGGTCCGTACGCCGTCGTAGAGGTAGCCCAGGTCCGTGTGACAGACGCCGCAACCGGCGATCTCCACCGTCACCTCGCCGTCACCAGGGGCGCTCGGATCGAAGTCGGTCCTCGTCAGAGGGGCCGCCACGGCGGTCATCATCCAGCGA
The DNA here is from genome assembly GCA_046759605.1 of Alphaproteobacteria bacterium. Taxonomy (GTDB): domain Bacteria; phylum Pseudomonadota; class Alphaproteobacteria; order UBA6615; family UBA6615; genus JBHICL01. Next base: position 1,072 of record JBHICL010000032.1, read on the forward strand.
TGTGCCGAAGCTGCCATTATTCGATTCTCCACTCCCTCGAAGCGACAGCCGCGGTGGGAAGCAATAATTCAGTACCATAATACCTATTTCGCCCTTTGTCTACATGTTTTTCATGATTTGCCGAGCGCCGCCGTGAAGGCCCCTTCGGACATGGAGATCGTGTACCGGGATCGAATCGTGTCATGATCCCCATCGTTGGCTGAGACGTGAAATCGAGGTCGTGGGTGACGCGCGAAGCGTTCGATTTCTCTGACCGTGTCGCCCTCGTTACCGGGGCCGCGCGGGGCATCGGTCGCGCCATCGCCGAAGCCCTCGCCGCTCGGGGCGCCGAAGTCCATTCCTTCGACTGGGCCGCAAGCGATGAAGATGAACCGGAAGCGGCTTTCATCATGCATCGCGTCGACATCTCCGATTCGGACGCCGTCAACGCGGCCGTCGGTTCTCTGCCAGGCCCGGCAACATTGCTCGTCAACAACGCGGGCATCACTCGAGACCGTTCGATCGCCAAAATGACCGACGACGAGTGGTCGCAGGTGATTTCCGTCAATCTCACCGGCGCCTTCAACATGATCCGGGCCGTGGCGCCGGCCATGACCGAGATCGGCCAGGGACGCATCGTCAACATCACCTCGATCAACGGTCTGCGTGGCAAGTTCGGACAGGCCAACTACGCCGCCGCCAAGGCGGGGTTGATCGGTCTGACCAAGACCGCGGCGCGCGAACTGGGCCACAAGGGCATCACGGTCAACGCCGTCGCACCGGGCATGGTGCTGACGGATATGGCGGAACGCTTGCCTGAGGAGTTTCGCAACCAGGCACTGAACGAATCCGTCATCGGTCGCCTGGCGACACCGGCGGACATCGCCTATGGCGTGATGTTCCTGCTGTCTGACGCGGCCGCGATGATTACCGGCGAGGTCCTGCGTATCGACGGCGGTCAGTATTTGTGAGGACCGACATCACCGCAGATTCCCGTTGCCGCCGCATCTGCTTTGAATTAGAATGCGGTAATTGTTCGTATACCTAACAATTGCCGTCCAAGGTATCGGTCCTGGAGGCACTCATGGCGAAATCCCTACTGCGCCTGACGGTCAACGGCAGCAGACGCGAGGACGCCGTTTCCGCCAACATGCTTCTCGTCGATTACCTGCGCGAGGTCGCTTGCCTCACCGGCACGAAAATCGGCTGCGACGGCGGAGAATGCGGAGCGTGCACGGTGCTCGTGGACGGCCGGCCGCGTCTGTCGTGTCTGTCGCTGGCCCTCTCCTGCTCGGGTCGGCACGTTGAAACCGTCGACGGGTGCGCCAATGACGGCCAGTTGTCCCGCGTGCAAAGGGGCTTTCACGAGAAGCTGGGGTCCCAGTGCGGCTACTGCACCCCTGGGATGATCATGGCGGCGACCGGGCTGCTCCGGAGGAATCCAAGACCCTCGGACGCCGAGATCCGTGAGGCCCTGAGCGGCAACATCTGTCGCTGTACGGGTTATGTGAAGATCATCGAAGCGGTCCAGGCGGCAGTCGTGGAGGGAGAGGCTTGAGTATGCCCGGAGAGCCCTCGACCGCCCCGGAAAAGAAACCGATGGTGGGTCGGCGCGCGCCGCTGATCGACGGTATCGAGAAAGTAAGCGGCCGGGCCAAATACACGGCCGACCTGGATTCCACGGGCGCGCTCGTCGCTCGCATATACCGCAGCCCCTACAGCCACGCCGAGGTGCTGGGCGTCGACGTTTCGAAAGCCCGGGCGCTGCCCGGTGTGGTCGCCGTGATCACCGGCGACGACTGCGACAAGCCCTATGGGATCCTGCCCATCGCCCAGAACGAATACCCGCTGGCTCGCGAGCGGGTCCGTTACCGGGGCGAGCCGGTGGCGGCGGTGGCGGCGGTCGACGAAAAGACGGCCGAAGAGGCGTTGCGCCTGATCCGGATGGAGGTGCGCGAGCTGCCCGTGTATGACGAGGCGAGCCAGGCGCGCCAACCGGGCGCCGTCGATTTGCACGATGATCGTCCCGGAAACCTGGAGCGAGAAGTCCACCACGAGTTCGGCGACGTCGACGCCGGCTTCGCCGCGGCCGATGTCGTCCGTGAGGAAACTTACGACTGCGCCGAAGTCACGCACGTACACATGGAGCCCAACGCGGCGCTCGCCGAGTACGATGCGGAACGCGATCGTATCACCCTCCATTCGGTGACCCAGGTCCCCTACTACGTCCACCTGCGGGTGGCGCAGTGCCTGGGCATGGACGAATCTCAGATTCGGGTGATCAAGCCGTTCATCGGAGGCGGCTTCGGCGCCCGTTCGGAAACCCTCAACTTCGAGATCTTCGCCTGTCTGTTGGCGCGCGCCGCCAAGGGCAAGATCCGGATGAAACTGAGCCGGGAGGAAACCTTCCTCACCCACCGGGGCCGGCCGCGAACACGTATCAAGCTGAAGATCGGCATGACACGGCAAGGGCGCCTGACGGCCTGTGCCTGCGAGGTTGAACAGACCGGCGGCGCCTATGGCGGCTACGGGATCGTCACGATCCTTTATGCCGGCTCGTTGCTCAACGCCATCTACGATATCCCGGCGGTCCGATACGACGGCTACCGCGTCTACACCAACACACCGCCGTGCGGCGCCATGCGGGGGCACGGCACGGTCGACGTGCGTCATGCGTTCGAGTGCCTTCTCGATACGATGGCCGCCGAACTCGGCCTCGACCCGCTCCAACTCCGACGGACGAACCTTCTCGACGCGCCCACGCGCACCATCAACGACCTGGTTGTCGATTCCTACGGCCTGCCGGCGTGTCTCGATTGGATAGAGGGGGCATCGGGCTGGACCGCTCGCACGGGCAATCTCCCGCCCAACAAGGGTCTGGGCATGGCGTGTTCGCACTACGTCAGCGGCGCCGCGAAACCGGTCCACTGGACGGGGGAGCCGCATGCGGTCGTCAACCTGAAGCTCGATTTCGACGGCGGCATCACGATCCTCACGGGAGCGGCGGAAATCGGCCAGGGCTCGTCCACCATCCTGGCTCAGGTGGTCGGTGAGGTATTGGGAATCGATTTCGATCGCCTGACGGTGATCGCCAACGACAGCCGCATCACGCCCAAGGACAACGGGTCGTATTCGTCACGCGTGACATTCATGGTCGGATCCGCCGCCATTCGAGCGGCCGAGGAGCTGAAATCGGTCCTGGTGGAGGCGGCGGCGCGAAAGCTCGACGCGGAGCCGGCGGATATCGAGTGTCTGGGTGAGATCTATCGTGTGGCCGGCAGCCAGGATACCGGCATTTCCTTCAAGGACGTGGTCGCCGAGGCCCTGGTCGATACCGGAACCATCACCGTGAAGGGAACGTTCACGGTGCCCCGGGCCTACCAGGGGGGCAAGTACCGGGGCGCCGGTGTCGGCCCGAGCATGGCGTATTCCTATGCGGCGGCCGCGGCGGAGGTGAGCGTCGATGAGGTGACCGGGCGCGTCACCGTGGACAAAGTCTGGGTGGCCCATGACTGTGGCCTCGCCATCAATCCCCTGTCGGTGGAAGGCCAGGTGCAGGGCGCGGTGTGGATGGGACTGGGCCAGGCGCTCAGCGAGGAAACGCGGTACGTGAAGGGTCTCCCGCTTGGTCCCAACATGCTCGACTACCGCGTGCCGACCATCGTGGAGTCGCCTCATATCGAGGTCAAGATCGTGGAATCAGTGGATCCGGGCGGTCCCTTCGGGGCCAAGGAAGCGAGCGAAGGCGCGCTCTCCGCCGTCATTCCCGCCGTCGCGAACGCCGTCCACGACGCCATTGGAATCCGCCTGACAGAAACCCCGTTGACGCCTGACCGGGTGATGAACGCCGTAATCAAGCACGACCGCTCGGCCAGGCGTGCGGTTGCCGGTAGAGCCGCCTGATGGAGTACATGCCCGATTTTCACCTGCTTCGCCCGGAGACGGTCGACGAAGCGGTGAACCTTCACCGAAACAATCCCGATGCGCGTTTCCTTGCCGGCGGCACCGATCTCGTCGTCAACATTCGACGAGGCATCGTCGACCCGAAGACCGTCATCGACATCAGCGCCATCGCCGAAATTCGTGAGATCGCGAACCAGGACGGCGCGGGCCTCACGATCGGCGCCGCCGTTACCCTCGCGGAACTCGTGGACAACCGGCCGCTTCTCGAGAATTACAACGCGCTTTACGAGGCGGCTGCGGGGGTGGCCGCCTCAACCCATCGCGAAGTCGCCACCGTCGGCGGCAACCTGTGCCTCGATACGCGGTGTGTCTACTATAACCAGAGCGAATGGTGGCGCAGCGCCAACAACTATTGCCTGAAGCACCGTGGCGATGTGTGCCATGTGGCGCCGTCGGGGAACCACTGCTTCGCGGCGTTTAGCGGCGACCTCGCACCGGCCGTTATGGTTCTCGGCGGCGAGGTGGAGATCGCCGGTCCCGATGGCAGGCGGACCGTCCCGCTCGGTGAGATCTATGCTGACGACGGCGCGGCCCATCTTCGCCTCGCCGAGAGCGAGATCCTCACCGCTGTCACTCTTCCCGGATCGGAGTCCTGGCGGTCCGGTTACGCCAAGGCGCGGATACGGGACGCCATCGACTTCCCCCTGGCCGGCGTCGCTATCGCCCTGCGATTGGAGGGACACGTCCTCGAGGACATCCGCGTCGCGCTGACCGGGACCAACTCCTGCCCGGTCCTGATCGCGGGAACCGAGGAGCTGGTCGGAGAGGCCGCCGACGCGGGGGCGTCGGAGAGACTGGCCTCGATGTTGCCGAAGCAGATTCAGCCCATGAACAGCACCTTCACGCCGCCCGGATGGCGCCGCAAGGCCGTCACCAACCTCGCGCGGGCGCTGTTCCGCCGCCTCATCGATTCGGCTTGATCACGCGGCGCCGCCGACCCGCCTCAGAAGGCCGATCAACGCCGCCACCTCGTCCGGTTCGAGACCGACGGCGATACGCTTTTCGTGACGCCTGACCTTGGGTTGCACCTCGGCAAGCAAGTCTTTTCCCTGCTGCGTCAAGGCAAGGGTGTTGGAACGTCTATCGGAAACCGACTCGTGGCGCGCTACGAGCCGCCGATCCTCAAGCCCGTCGATAACGGCCGCCATGGTCGAGCGTTCGATACCCAGCACCCTGGCAAGGGCGGATTGATTGAGTCCCGGGTTCCGATCGATCAGCGTCAACACGCCGAATTGACCCGGCGTTATCCTGTCATTCGCCATCGTCCGCATGAAATCGCCGAAAACCGCGACCTGTGCCCGGCGCAGGTGGTAGCCAAGCAACCGGTCCAACATTCCTTTATCGACGGTTCTCGCGGTTCGGGACGGCTTGGTTGACTTTCGGCCTTGGCGGCTGTTCGGTTTCACGACTTCTCCAATATCTTTTCAGCGGCGATTGCCCGCAACTTGAACCGCTGCGTCTTTCCCGTCGCCGTTTTCGGCAGGTCCTCGAGATAAATGAAACGCCGAGGGCACTTGTAGATGGAAAGCTCGGACGTCAGCGCCTCGGTCAGTTCTTTCTCGAGGGTCTGGCGGTCCACCGACGTATCGGAAGGCACCAGACACATCGCCAAGCGGGTGAACCCATCCGTGTCCTCGACGCCGACGACGGCCGCTTCGGAGATCTGGGGGTTCTTCAACGCGCTTTCCTCGATCTCGGCGGGACTGACCCACTGTCCCGAAACCTTCAGCATGTCGTCGTCTCGCCCCTGATGCTGAAATCGGCCGTCGACATCGCGAACGAAGACATCGCCCGTGCGATACCAGCCTGCCTTGAAAGACGCGGCGGTCTTTTCGTCCTGGTTCCAATAACCGGCGGCAACGCTGCCGGAACGCACCCAAAGAACGCCGGGAACACGCGCTTCCGCGATCGGATCCCCGGTTTCCCCGACCAGCCGTACATCGGTCGAGGGAAACGGCTTGCCGGTCGCGCCGGGCGCATAGTCGTCGGGACGATTGCCGAGGAACATCATCAGGGTTTCCGTCGCGCCTATTCCTTCCAGAAGGGGATGCCCGGTGGCCGCCATCCACCGTTCGAAGAGGACTTCCGGAAGACGCTCGCCGGCGGAGATGAAATGACGGACCGAACGAAACGCCGCCGAACCGACCAGGTCTTTCTCGAGCAGATTCCGATAAAGCGTCGGTACGCTGAACACGACAGCGGGGCGATGCCGTTCGATGACGGCGGCGATCGTTTCCGCCGATGGCCAGCCCGCGTTGAGCACGGCGGTCGCGCCGAGGCGGAGGCCAGCCAACAGGATATGCCCGAGAGAGAACGCGAAGAACAGTTTCGAAGTACAGAACAGCCGATCGCCCGGCTTTACGCCGTAGACCGCGCCCAGGTAACGGTCCACGGCTGGAATCGAGCGTAGCAGATGAACAGCCGCTTTCGGCGTCCCGGTCGTGCCGGAGGTATACATCCATAGCGCCATGCTGTCCGGATCCAAGAGAGACGACTCCAGCTCCGCTGGTTGCCCCTTCATCAAGCCCGGAAGGCTGGGGCTATCGTCGGATTCGTCCTCACTCAAGACCACCATAGGCATGGCCGCCAAGTCGCGCGCCGACTTCTCCAGTAGCGGAACGAATTCCGGACCGACCACGATCAACTTGCAGCCGCTGTCTTCAATGATGAAGCTAAGCTCGCCCGTCGAGATGCGGAGGCTGAGGGCGACGGGAACGGCGCCGATCTTCATGGCGCCGAGATAGACGAAAAAGAATGCGGGCCCGTCGTCGACCAGCAACAGGACGCGATCCTGCGCCTCGACCCCGCACCCTCGGAGGGCGCGACCGCAGCGGCACGTGGCGGCGGCGAGCTCGGAGAAGGAAACCTCGCGCTCATCGGCCAGTATCGCCGGGGAGTCCGCGAGACCACCATCGAGGGCATTTGTCAGAATCACGTCCGCCCCGTTCATCCCAGCCCCGCCCGCTCGTTCACACCCGCCAAGGTCCATGCTCCTACTTGATAGCGGCACCGTCCGATTGTTCGTTTCCCTAACAAGTCTGGTTTGCGCTCCGATCCGCTGTCAAGGAACGCGATGCCGGCTTCCCGGATGGTGTAGCCTTGGACTCGACGGCCATCAGGGGACTTAAGAAAGCAGGACGAGGAAGCACGAATGAACGCAAAGGAGCCCAAGCCATTTCGCGTCACGCGGCAGGTGCGTTGGGGTGACTGCGATCCAGCCGGAATCATCTACACCCCAAGAGCCCTCGACTACGCCATGGAGACCCTGGAGGCGTGGCTCGAGGAGGTCCTCGGCTTCACGTGGAGCAAGCTCAATCGGGAGATGTCGATGGGCATGCCCACCGTGCGGGCGGAGCTGGATTTTCTCGATACCCCGACCGTCGATCAGGACCTGATCATGGAGCTCCAGGTCGTGCGCACGGGCCGCAGCTCCATCACCTTTCGGATCACAGGACACGACGGCAATGGGCGAACCTTTTTCCGGGCGAAACTAATTTCCTGTCTGGTTTCCAAGCCCGCGTTCGAGCCCATTGAAATCCCCGGCGAGTTTCGCGAGCGTATCCTTGCTTATAGCGGATGATTTGGTGTGCCGTCGAGAATCGGCCTTGCGCTCCGAGCGGAGCCCGTGTCGTTAGTTGAACCGCACGTACTCGTAATCCAAGGGCCTGCCGGCGATGCCCTTCGCCGGCGGCGCAATCCATCCCGCCACTTTTCCCGGCTCGGTCACCGCCCCCATCAGCGAGGCGATGAACGCTTTGTCTGCTTCCGTCGGCATCCAATCGGCACACCGGCGATCCCACTCGGCATCGGTAATGATCCGACCCTCAGGCGTCGCCTGGATGCCGGCGAAGGTTCCGATGCCCCGGTGAAAAGCACGGTGAGGCAGCTTGAGCTCGAGGTCGATACCGGCTTTGCGGATGGTCCGGTTCCATTTGTCGACGCCGCGCTGACAGTCGCGGATATAGTCGTCGCGCAGGCGTTCGTTGACGGCGGTAAGGGCGTTTCGTTCCGTGAGCGTCACCTCATCGCCCTTGAGCTCGGCGACTTCGTAGACCTGGTCGTCGAGAACGTGGCTGTCGTCGATCCGCGTCTCTTGATACCGACCCTTGAGCCCCGTGGTGTAGTAGTTGGCCGCGTTCGTGGAGATTTCCTGGCCGAACAGATCCAGTGATACGGAGAAGTGAAAATTGATGTACTTCTGAATGGTCGCCAGGTCGATGCCGCCGTGCCGGCGTATGTCTTCGGTCCCATGCTCGTTCATGAGCTGACAGGCCCGCTCTACGACGCGCCCCACACCGGTCTCGCCGACGAACATATGATGCGCCTCTTCCGTCAACATGAACCGACAGGTGCGTGAGAGGGGATCGAACCCGGATTCCGCGAGGGCGGCGAGCTGATACTTGCCGTCACGGTCGGTGAAGAAAGTGAACATGAAGAAAGAGAGCCAGTCGGGCGTCTTCTCGTTGAAAGCCTGCAGGATGCGAGGCTTGTCGCGATCGCCGGCGTGTCGCGCCAGCATCTCTTCGGCCTCCTCGCGACCGTCGCGCCCAAATTGGGAATGCAGGAGATAGACCATGGCCCAAAGGTGGCGTCCTTCCTCGACGTTCACCTGGAAAAGGTTGCGGAGGTCGTAGAGCGACGGGCAGGTGGCGCCCAGATGCCGCTGCTGTTCCACGGAAGCCGGCTCCGTGTCGCCTTGGGTAACGATCAGGCGTCTGAGCTCCGCCCGGTGCTCGCCAGGCACCTTCTGCCACGCCGGCTCGCCCTTGTGGGCACCGAAGTTGATCTGACGCCCCTCCTCCGCCGGCGAAAGGAAAATGCCCCAGCGATAGTCCGGCATGCGTACATAGCCATAGTTGGCCCAACCACCGGGCTCGACACTGACGGCGGTCCGCAGAAAAACGTCCATGTTTCGGCTTTCCGCCGGCCCCCATTCCGCCCACCACTGCTGGTAGGCCGGCAGCCACCTCTCCAGCGCGCGTTGAAGACGTCGGTCCTCGGCCAGGTTGACGTTGTTGGGGATCTTTTCGCCGTAATCGATGCTCATGGGAGATCTCGCTTGCCAATCTCGGGGGCGGGCGCCAAATTAAGGCTTAAATAGGTACCACAATTCCTATTTACAGGATGATTCAGGAGCGACATCCTGTCAAGGGCGTTTGGCGTCGGCGACGCCGTGGCGCCGTGCTAAGACGGAGGGACCATGCCCAACGCTGGCGAGACAGCGCGAATGCCCCGCGATATCGGTATCCGTGTGGCTGAGGCGGGGGACATTCCCGCAGTCATTCGGTTGGATACCCGCATTACTGGCATAAGCAAGCCTGATTACTGGACTGACATGTTCGAGCGCTACGGCAGGCGCTCGAACCGCTTCTTCCTCGTCGCCGAGGACAACGGTGGAACGCTCATTGGGTTCATCATCGGCGAGGTTCGGGCCTGGGAGTTCGGCTCGCCGCCATGCGGCTGGATCTTCGCCATCGGCGTCGATCCGGAGATACGACTAAGAAAGGTTGGCAGTCATCTGTTCAATGCCATGTGCCGTTGCCTGGAAGACGCCGGCGTCGATACGGTACGGACAATGCTGCTACGCAACGACGAGTTGAACATGACGTTTTTCCGCTCCCAGGGCATGATGGGGGGACCGTTCATCCAGTTGGAGATGCCCCTCGCGGACCGCGCCGGAAATGACGATTTCGGCCTGGGGGAAAGGGATACCCGCGATCCCGGGTGACTAGGCCGGCTCGACCCTTGTGACACAGCGGATCATTCCGCTTGCAGGGGAAGAGCGGTTTCGAACTTTATCTGCCTGAGCGCAAAGTTGGAGCGCACCTGGGAGATCCCCGGCGCCTTGAAGACGAAATCATGTAGAAATTCGTCATAGGCCGCGACGCTCGGAATCACCACCCGTAGGAGGATGTCGGCGTCGCCCGTCGTATAGAAACACTCCATCACTTCCGATCGTAAGCGGATCGAATCGGCGAACCCCTTGGTCAGCGTCTCCGAATGGCGCGTAAGAGTGATATGCGCGAACACACACTCGCCGAATCCAACCTTCTTCGGATCGAGAATGGCGGCGTAGCGTACGATCACACCGGCCTCTTCCAGCGCCTTGACTCGCCGCCAGCAGGCCGAGGGCGACAGGCCCACGCGCTCGGCCAGATCCTGGTTGGTGAGCCGGGCATTGTCTTGCAACGCGATGAGAATGCGCCGCTCATGAGGGTCGAGTTGAATCGCACCTTTTTGCTCCGATCCGTTCATTTCGCAAAGTCCTTTCTGATTTCGCGCATATTCGGTGACTCCTTTCTATTTTGCTCTACGAATCGGCAAAAATGAAATCCTTTTTCACCGCCGAAGGCGTAGCATCCCGAACCATGAATATCAGCCGCCCAACCCCCCTCTCCCGGGAGGGATTTGTGATTCCGAACGGCATGGACCTTACCGCCGACGTGATCACCGAAACCGCGCGCAACCCCGAGATCAAGGTCGAGATCACCTCAGAGATCAAAGAGCGCGTCGTCGCTTCGCGAGAGCTGCTCGATGAGTTTGTCTCGGCGGGCCGAATCATCTATGGCGTCACGACAAGCGTGGGCGGCTTCGTGAACTGGCTCGTGCCGCCCGCAATGGCTGAGGACGTCCAGAACAACATCCTGCGTTGCGTTCAATCCAATGTCGGCGGCTATCTCGACGACGACCATGTGCGCGCCTCCATGCTGGCGCGCATCAACTCTCTGGGGCGCGGCGCATCGGCGATATCGCTCGAGAACTTCGAGAAATACGTCGAGATGTACAATCGCGGCATCCTACCCTGCATCCCCGAGAAAGGCTCGCTCGGCACCAGCGGCGACCTCGCGCCGTTGGCCTGCATCGCGCTTGTGGGCACCGGGCAATGGCGCGCCAAGTACAAGGGCGAGATCCTGCCCGGAGCCGAGGCGCTGAGGCGCGCCGGCATCGAGCCCATGAAGCTCAGCTACAAGGAGGGCCTCGCTCTCATCAATGGGACCTCGGCCATGGCCGGTCTTGCCGCTTGCCTTGTCACGGACGCCAAGCAGCTCGTCAAATCCTACACTCTTGCCACCTGCATGAGCCTCGAGGTGCTCAAGAGCAAGATCATGCCTTTCCACCCCGCCGCGCACGCGCAAAAGCCCCATTTCGGCCAGATCCGGGTCGCGGACTGCATCTACACGACGCTTGCCGACAGCACGATGATCGTCCAGGACGACGAGGTCGAGAGGTGGTTGAGGAAGATGGCGAAAGACGAGCCGCGGGGGCTCGACGAGCAGATCGAGGACGCCTACTCGATCCGTGCCACGCCGCAGATCATGGGCCCGGTCGTCGACACCACGCTCTCTGCGCAGAAGACCGTCGAGACCGAGCTCAATTCCTCCAACGACAACCCCCTCATCGTCGTCGCGGAAGGCGACGCCGTGCACAATGCCAACTTCCACGGCCAGTACATAGCCAATGCCATGGACCAGCTGGCCATCGTGCTCGTCACCATGTGCAACCTCTCCGACCGGCGCAACGACCGGCTGCTCGATCCCTGCCACAACGGCGATCTGCCGCCCTTCTTGTGCCGGGAGAACCCCGGCATGCGCCAGGGACTCATGGGCGGGCAGTTCATGGCCACGTCGCTGACCGCCGAAATCCGCCAGATGTGCACGCCGATGTCCATTCAGACGCTTCCCTCGACGGGCGATTTTCAGGACCACGTCTCCCTGGGCCTCGTCGCCGCGCGGCGCACGCGCGACATCCTGCGCAACTGCTATTACATCCTCGCCTTCGAGCTCATCTGCGCCTCGCAGGCGGCGGATATCCGCGGCGTCGAACAGCTCAGCACGGCGACGAAAGCGATGCACGGCATGGTCCGCGAAAAAGTGCCTTATCTCGATCACGACGAGCCGATGACGGACCACATCGAGGCCGTGGCTTCTCTTTTCGAATCCGGCCGGCTTCTCGAGGCGGTCCCGGAGGATATCGACGCATACGACTGGTAAGGAGGAAAGCCATGGCGTCGCAGACCGAGCCGGCGACGCTTGAGGACGCCCCAGCGCCGTCGCCAATACGCGCAACCTATCTCGAACGCACGCAAAAGAGCGCCGAGGCCCATGCCAGGGCGGAGACCGTCATGCCAGGTGGCAATTCGCGCCAGGCGGGTTACTGGGCGCCTTATCCACTCACCATCGACCGGGCCGAGGGCGTGCACCTATGGGACGTCGATGGCAACCGATACATCGACCTCATCAACAACTACACGGCGCTGGTGCATGGGCACGCCTATCCTCCCATCGTCGAGGCCACAACGCGCCAGGTGCGGCAAGGAACGGCCTGGTCGGCGGGCAATGTGCCGCAGAGCGTTCTCGCCGCGCGGATCGTCGGTCTCGTGCCATCGGTGGAACAGGTGCGCTTCACCAACTCCGGCACCGAGGCATGCGCTCTCGCATTCACGGTGGCCCGCATCGTCACGGGTCGGCGAAAGCTGCTCATGGCCCGTTTCGGCTATCACGGCTCGCTTCTCGAGTTCGAGACGGGCTCCTTCGGCAGGGAGGGGCCGCTCACCTATCTTGCCCGGTTCAACGACCTCGAGGACTTCGAGGCCGTGCTCGCCGCGCACGGTCACGAGATCGCCGGGGTGTTCCTCGAGCCGGTCCTGGGTTCCGGTGGCGTCGTTCCGGCGTCGCGGGCGTTCCTGCGCGGGGTCATGGCGGCGGCGCGCAAGGCGGGCGCCCTTCTCGTGTTCGATGAGGTGCTTACGTTCCGCTTCGCCGTGGGCGGCTGCCAGGCGGACATGGATCTGGAGCCCGACCTCACCGCGTTCGGCAAGCTCATCGGCGGCGGCTTCCCCGTGGGGGCGCTGGGTGGCGGTAGGGAGCTGATGCGCATCTTCGATCCCGCCGACATGAAGGTGTTTCACACCGGCACCTTCAACGCCAATCCCGTGACCATGACGGCGGGCGAGGTCGCGGTGCGCGAGCTCCCGGCGGACAGGATCGCCGCCATGAACACGCTGTGCGGAGAGCTGAAGGAAGGCCTGGCCCGCGCCGCTGAAAAGGCCGGCCTGCCGCTCTCGATCAACCATTTCGGCTCGTGTCTGAACCTCTATTTCTGCGAAACCGTGCCCGAATCCTCGATCGTGCGCGAGGACGGTGAGATCGTGAGCAGGTTTCATCTCGCAGCCATGAACCGCGGGCTCTTCCTGGCTCCCCGGGGGATGATCGCGCTATCGACGGTGACCACCCGGCAGCATGTCGAGGAAGCGCTTGAACGCGCCGGTGCGGCCATGCGGGACGTGGCGGCGGAAATAGGATGACGTGATCCCACGCTTGGAAAAGCGACACGTACACAATAGGTTACCGGGCAAAATG
>JBHICL010000033.1:0-14371 GCA_046759605.1 Alphaproteobacteria bacterium
GCACCACCAGCGGCAGCTCGCCCTCGGTGTAGCCGAGCAGCCAGTTCACGTAGGAGAGCCGTGTCGGATTGTAGGTCAGGAAGACGAGGGCAATGGCGAAGATCAACCTCACCGCGAAATCGGTGAAGGAGAAGGCCGAGCGTGTGGCCATGGCGGACACCTTGTTTCTCACGCGGGGCGCGGTCGGGCGGGTTAGCTAGCCTAGTCCGAACCCCGTTGCAATAGAGTCTTCGGGCATACCCTTTCCTCGCGGCCCGGGACACGGCGACCGAGCACGCGAGTTAGTCGGCCACCTCCCGTTCGTCGATCTCCTCCACGCCGTACGGGTCCTCGTGAATAATGACCTCCGCTCCGGGAAACGCCGCGCGGACCTCGACCTCGACGGCGTCGGCGATGGCGTGCGCGGCGTGCAGGCTCATCGAACCATCGAGCTCCAGGTGCAGTTGTATGAACGTGTCCGGACCCGAGGTCCGCGTGCGCAGGTCATGCATCGCCAGCACCTCCGGATGCCCGTTGACGATTTCGATGATGCGCTTCCGATCCGCGTCCGCCAGTTCGCGATCCATCAGCATGTCCAGTGCGGCGCGCGCGATCTGCGCGGCCTTGAAGAGAATGAAACCGGCGATGCCGATCGCAAAGATCGGGTCGACCCAACGCCATCCGAGCTGGGAGACCAGCACGAGCGCGAGGATGACCGACAGGTTGGTGAGCACGTCACCGACGTAATGGAGCCTGTCGGCGCGGATGGCGACGGATCCCGATTTCCGCACGACGTAGCCCTGGAAGGTGATGAGGCCGAGGGTGGCGATGATGGAGAACACCATCACCGCAATGCCGACGTTGGTGTTCGCCAGCGCCGGCGGGTCGTACAGACGATTCCCCGCCTCGAGGATCAGGAAGATGGCCGAACCGGCGATGAACGCCGCCTGACCGAGCGCGGCCAGCGGTTCCGCTTTCCCGTGACCGAAGCGATGCTCGCGGTCGGCCGGCGCCTGGGCACGGCGCACCGCGTACAGCGTCGCCACCGAAGCCGCGGCATCCAGCAACGAGTCGACCAGGGACGACAGGAGACTGACAGCGTCGGTCTGGATGTAGCCGAACAGCTTGATCGCAATAAGCGTCCCCGCCGTCGAAACGGAGGCATAGGTGGACAGCCGGACGAGTCGCTCTGTCTTAGGGTCGCGCATCCCGGGCGAATATTGGTTTCAGTGAGGGTCCTTTGTCGAGCATGTAGCGTCCCCTACGCCATCACGACGTTGACGACGGCCTGGCGACCGTCGTCGGTCACCGCGCGGGCGGCGCGCTCGAGGGCCGGGTGGAGCGACGCCGCGTCCTCGACCCGCTCGCCATGACCCTCGTGGGCCGCGACGATCCGCTCGTAGGCCGGCATGGGCAAGAGATCGATAAGGGGCGGTCGGTTGTGCCGCGCGGCGTAGCCGTCGGGGTACATGGCGCGGTTCGCGCGTCGGACCGCGTTCCAGCGGCCGTTGTTGAACACGACGGCGAGCGCCGGCAGGCTCTCGGCCTTACCCACGAAATGGCACGCGGTCGGGTTGTTGAGAATATAGGTCCCGTCCCCGAGCCCGATGACGACAAGCCGGTCGGGAGCGGCGAGCCGCGCGCCCATGGCCGCGCCCAACGACCAGCCGAGAAATCCGGACGTACCAACGGCGAAGAAAGATCGCGGCCGTGCAAGAGGCAGGTAGTCGGTCCTCAGGTGGTACTCGGAAAGGTACACCGCCTCCGTCCCACAGACCTCGCCGATGGCGCGGGTCACGGCAGGCTGCCCCAGCGGTCCGGCGCGGCGAAGCCCCTCCTCGAGCCGCTCCGCGCGCGCCGATTGCAGCCGCGCGAGTCGCTGACGCCGCGCATCCGCGGCCGGCGCCATCGCCCGCGCCCGTCCCGCGAGACCGTCCCGCATCGCCGCCAGGACGTTCCGCGGCGCCGCGCGAACGGCAAGCGTCGCGGTGTGGGTGCGCATCGGCAGACGCTCGAACAGCGGATCGGAGCCCGCGTGAACCACGCGGCAGTCCTCCCGGGGCCTGGCGAGGGTGGGGATCCATGGCACCGTGGTGTCCAGCACCAGGACCAGGTCGGCCGCGGTCAGCAGGTCGTCTCCGTCGGCGCCGAAGTTCATCGCGTGTGCGCCCGGCAGGTTGGCGTAGTCCGGCATCGGTTGCACCACCGGCAGGGCGTAGCGCTCGGCGACCTCGCCAAGGAGGTCCCACGCCGCCGGATCGGCGCCCGCGGACGAGGTCACGATGAGCGGCCGCTCGGCGTCGGCGAGCCAGTCGACGAGCTGATCCGCCTCGGCCGGGTCCAGCCCGGCGCCCGCGGTCGGGACGGCCGCGGGCTGAGCGGCGTCCTCACCGTCCACCGGCATCGCCAATATCTCCCGCGGCAGCGTGAGATACACCGGGCCGGGCGGGTCGCTGCGGGCAATCTGCATGGCCCGGTCGATGGCCGCCGCCGCCTGCGCCGGGTGCCGGAGCTCGTAGGCCCACTTGACATACTCCCGCACCATTCCGGCCTGGTCGAACGCGTCCTGCCCCCAGTGAATGGGGCGGTTCCGGTGTCCCGGGAGGTCCCGGTCCGTGAGCGGCGTTGAGCCCGCCATGAGGATGAGCGGGATGCGCTGGCGCGCTGCGTTGATCAGGTTGCCGAGCGCATTGGCGGTGCCGACGTTCACGTGGACCATCACAGCCTGCGCGCGCCCCGTCATCATGTAGGTGCCGTGCGCCATCGCCACGGCGGTCCCTTCGAACGGGACCGTCATCGGTCGCGGCGTCGGCCGGCCCAGGGCCTCCGCCTTGGCGAAGCTCTCGATGATCGGGGCGAAGTCGGTGCCGGCGTTGGCGAAGAAATGCTCGACGCCAAGAGCGGCGAGGCGCGACAGCACCAGGTCGCTCACCGTCCAAACGTCCTCCACCGCCATCCCCTTACCTTCTTGCGACGGGAAGGCGGTGCCTCGCCGCGCGGCCGGCGATGAGCAGGACGGCCGCCACGGCGCCGACGACCTTCGCCGCAACCCAGACGTAGCCCATTTCCTGCGGCAGCAGAAGCGCGACGGCGACGACGGCGAGACCGGCGCGGTACGCCGTCCCGAGGGGCCCGAAGAAATGACCGGCAAGCGCCGCCGAGCCGAGCCACACACCGGCCAGCGCCGACAGAAACGCGATACCGACGCCTGCCGCCGGCCCTGCGAACAGGAGCGCCGGAGAGGCGATGAAGATGAACGGGATGACATAAGCCGACCAGCCATAGCGCATCGCCGCAACGCCGGTCCGCATCGGCTCGGCCTGGGCGAGGCTCGCGGCGGCGAACGCGGCGATTGCAATGGGCGGCGTGATCATGGACATCATGCCGAAGTAGAGGACGTAGAGATGCGCCGCGATCGGCGGGATTCCGGCCTGGACGAGCGACGGCGCAACGAGGGTCGCGAGCAGCACGTACACGCCCACGGTCGGCATTCCCATGCCGAGCAGGATGCCGACGAACGCGGCGATGAGGAGAAGGGGCACCACCTGGCCGCCCGCAAGCTGCAGCAGCAGCAGCGGCAGGGCGGAAGCGAGCCCCGTCTTCTGCAGAACGCCGATCACGATTCCGGCCGCCGCCACGATCATGACGATGTCACGCACGGCGTAGCCGGTGCGCCGTATCGCCTCGAACACCTCGAATGGGCGCACCCGCCTGCCCTTGTAGCCGAAGACGAGGCCCCCAAGGATGACAACCGCCGCCGCGTAGGTCGCCGAGACCTCGGGCCGTCGGTTGAAGGTGAAGAGCGCCAGGATCAGCACCACGAACGGCATTATGTAATGCCAGCCGGCCAGAACCGTGCGCAGAAGCGGCGGTACGTCGCCGCGCTCGACGCCGCGGATACCGGCGCGGGCGGCGTCCAGGTCCGCCACCACGAATACGGCCACGTAGTAGAGAATGGCGGGCAGAAACGCGGCGACGACGACGCTCTTGTAGGGGATGTTGAGGAACTCCGCCATCAGGAAGGCGGCGGCGCCCATGACCGGCGGCATGAGCTGTCCGCCGGTCGACGCCACGGCCTCGATGCCGCCGGCCGCCGCCCGGCCATAGCCGGCCCTGCGCATGAGAGGGATGGTGATCACGCCCGTCGAGGCGACGTTGGCGACGGCGCTGCCGGAGATGGTGCCGAAGAGGCTCGAGCCGACCACGGCGATCTTCGCCGAGCCGCCGCGAAAGCGGCCCATGAGGGCGGTCGAGAACTCGGTGATGAACGCCGCGCCCCCGGCGCGGTTGAGGAGCTGCCCGAAAAGCACGAAGGCGACGACGACGGTGGAGCCGATGAACAGCGGGAACCCCACGACGCCGTTGGTGTCGAGTGCCAGATAGGTGGCGAGGTCGGTGGGGCTCGAATACAACCCCGCGAGCTTTCCCGGCACCAGGTGCGCCGCAAGTCCGTATGCGATGAACGCGAGGACGATGCACACCAGCGGCCAGCCGGCAACACGGCGCAGCGCCTCGATAACCAGCAGGAGCATGGGCAGCGACACCGACAGCGCCTCGACCGGTCGATAAAACACTTCCTCCGACAGGACCGGATAGCGCACCGCAACCCAGCCGCAGGCAATTGCCGCCACCACCGCGGCCACCAGGTCATAGAACGGCGGCGCGCCATCGGCCTCGCGGCGAGCGTCGATGCTCAGGAAGATGAGCACGAGCGTGAGGCCGAGCATCGTGACCAGGAACTGCGACGGAAACAGAAGCAGCCCAACGGACCGCGGAATGTCCAGCGTCCATGCGAGGGAGACGCAGGTGATGAGAGTGGCAAGCGTCCCACAAACGGTCCGCACCGCCGCGGGCGACGGCGGTGCGGTAAGGGTTTCGGTCTTCTCGTCGCCGGCCGTCACGACCCGGCGGGCCACGACCCCGCCTCTTGATAGTAGCGGACCGCGCCGGGGTGGTACTCGAGCCCGATGTCCTTGGCCATCTTCTCGGGGTCGAGCCCGTTGAACGCGCCGAACGATGCCGCGAGGTCGGCCTTGTTCGTGGCGATGGTCTTGGTGAGCTCGTAGACCTGATCGTCCGACACATGGGCGCCGGCGTAGAGCAGATAGTCGTACGCCATCGTGTTGATGTCCGCGACCACGCCGGTGATGCCGGTCGCGGTCGGCGTCGGTTGCGCGAAGGACTGGGGCACGAACTCCTTCATGCGCGCGACCGCCTCGGAGGACGAATCGACCGAGAGGAAGCGGATGCCGCCGACAGCGGCATCGATCTCTTTGACCTTGCCCGAGCCGAGCGCGAAGAACCCCACATCGACCTTGCCGGCGATGAAATCGTCGGCCTGACGCAGGATGTTCTCGACGGGCACCTGCTCCATGTCATCGAGCGTGAGGTCGGCATTCGCCAGCATGGCGTTGACCAGGATGGCGATGATGCGCTGGCTCGTGTAGCCGCTGCCGATCCGCTTGCCCTTGATGTCCGCCATGGTCTCGATGGGCGAGTCCTTCCGCACGAAGAATCCCACGCGGAAGGGATACATGACGCCGACGATCTTCAGATTGGGGTTCGGCTTGTCCTTGAACGGTCCGCGCCCTTTGACGGCGTTCGTGACCTCGAGGATGTTGGCGAGGCCGAGGTCGAGGCGACCAGTGTTGACCAGCGGCACGACCTTGGCTGTTCCGCCCTGGGGCTGCACGCGAAGCTGCATATCGGCCTTCTCGGCCGCGACCTTGGCGATGGCCGAACCCATCGAATAAGTGGCCGCGCCCTGGGCCGACGTGCCGATGCCCATGGGACCCTGTGCGTGCGCGGTCCCGGCAAACACAACCGCGGCGAGCGTCGCCGCAACGCGCAACATGACCATATCCGCTCCTCCCTCTCGGTTGGTTGTCCTAACGTTGGATCATTGATCGTGCACAGTCTTAAAGCTCGTGCCGGCGTTTCTTCCGGCCCTCGAACGACATCACCGGCGGCATCAGATAGCGGCGCAGTTCCGACGGATCGGCCGGCTTGCCGTCGCCCTTCGGCCGGTCGCCCGCGATGGTCACGCGTTCCATCAGCCGGCGCTGCGGATAGTAGTCGTGGAGCGCCGAGTGCTGCGCCGAGCGATTGTCCCAGAACACCACCATGTCCGGCTTCCAGCGATGGCGGTAGTGATATTCGTTGCGCAGCGTCTTGCGGAACAGGAGGTCGAGGATGGCCCGGCTTTCCTCCTCCTCCATGCCCTTGATGTAGAGTGTGAACTGCGGGTTGACAAACAGTGCCTTCTTGCGCGTTATAGGATGGACGCGGATCACCGGGTGGGTGACCGGCGGGTATTTCTCCTCGAACTGGCGCAGCCTGCGACGGCCTTCCTCGGTTTCGGGAAACAGCGCCTTGAAGGGCTTGAAATCGTGCACCGCCTCGAGCCCGGACAGAAACCGCCGCATCCGGTCGGACAGGCCTTCGTAGATCGCGGTCATACTGGCGAACGCGGTATCGCCGCCGAGCCCCGGGACGATCTTGGAGCAGAGCACCGTTCCCATGGGCGGGCACTCGCGAAAGGTCTCGTCGGTATGCCAGATATCGGTCGGTGCCGGCGGGTTGCCTTCCTTGTTGTCATAGACGATCAGCTCGGGGTTGTCCTCGGCGCTGGTCGAGAAGGGATGGACGGTAAGCTCGCCGAAATAGCGGCCGAACCGCTTCAGGTCTTCCGACGAGATCTTCTGGTCGGGAAAGACCAGCACTTCGTGTTCGGCATGGGCCTGGCGGATTTCCTCGACCGTCGCCTCTGTAAGCGGCCTGGAAAGATCGACGCCGGTGACCTCCGCGCCGAGGAACACCCCGACCCGGCGGACCGTGATCGATGTGTGCTTTTGCGCGGGCTCCATTGATACTACGTCGGTCATCATCGCCTCTTTCATCCAGCCGGCGACTAACAGCGACGACCGCCTTTGTTGGAAACCTTAGCCCAATGGGCTGCCAACCACCACAGCCCCGGCCCCGGCGGGCGTAATCCCGGGCCGACGCCGGTCTGGGCCGATAACGAAAAGTGCTTGACGCAACGCCCGGGAGATAGTAAGTAAACGTTTACTTACATGCCGAAACAGGCGCGAACCCACGATGCAACGCAATGGCACGGCAACAAAGGAACGCATTGAACGCCAGGCGCTCCGCCTGTTCGTGGAGAAGGGCGTGACGGCAACAACGGTCCGGGACATCACCGCCGCAAGCGGCGTGACCGAGGCGGCGCTTTATCGGCATTTCGCCAGCAAGGACGAGCTGGCCTGGAGGGTGTTCTTCGACAACTTCTCCGCCTTTGCCGCGGAGCTGGACGAGATCCAGAACGAGCATGGGACGCTCCGCGGAAAGCTCGGCGGGATCATCCGCCACTTCTGCCAGGCATTCGATAGAGACTGGGTCTTGTTCAGCTACCTCCTGATCTCGGAGCACGAGCAGGTCACGAAGGTTACGAAGGAAATGCCGAACCCGGTGCAGGTGCTCCGAGAGGTGATTGCGAAGGGTATCGCGCGGGGAGAGGTCCCCGACCAGGATCCCGAGCTTGCCACGTCGATGGTGCTTGGGATCGTGCTCCAGGTGGCGAGGTCGCATGTTTATGGCCGGATCGAAGGCAATCTTTCACGTTTGGCCGATAACCTGGTCGAGGCCACCTGGCGGGTTCTCCAATGCTAATTTTTTTGAACCCTGGAATGAGTAAACGTTCACTTACATCCAGGGCCGTTCCGGTCGTATCGGCCTGAAAACGGGAGAAATCACAATGTCGAATGACGGCGGCACCTTTCGAGACCTTCTAAGGAGTAAACGCTTCTTCCCCCTTCTCGTGACCCAGTTCGTCGGGGCATTCAACGACAATCTGTTCAAGAACGCCGCGTTGCTCCTGATCCTGTTCGGTGTCGCCGATACCCAGGGTTTCGATGGAAAGGTCATTGTGACCGCGGCCGTCGGTCTGTTCATTCTCCCGTATATTCTCTTCTCGTCCATTGCCGGGCATTTGTCCGACCGCTTCGACAAGGCCCACGTCATGCGGGCCGTCAAGGCGGCCGAGATTCCAATCATGGGCCTGGCCGCCTACGGCTTCGCCACGGCCGATGGAATCGTGCTCCTGGCCGCCCTCTTCCTGATGGGCGCGCAGAGCGCGTTCTTCTCCCCCTGCAAGTTCGGCTACCTTCCCGACGCCTTGCGGGAAACCCAACTCCTTGGCGCGAACGCGCTCGTCGAGGCCACCACGTTTCTCGCCATTCTCACAGGCACGATCGCGGGCGGGCTCCTGGTCATGGGCGGAAGCGGCCCGGGGCAGGCCGCGATGGCGGTGGTGATGATCGCGGTCGGGGGCTTCATCGCGAGCTGCTACATACCTGGGGTTGGCGCGCGCGCTCCGGACACACGGATCAGGCCGAACCTCGTCGGTGAAACGATCGACATCCTGCGTCATGCGAAGGCACGGCGCGACATCTGGCTCACGATCCTGGGCATTTCGTGGTTCTGGTTCCTGGGCACCGCGCTCATCAGCCAGGTCCCGACCTTCACCAAGGAGGTGATCACCGGCAACGAGGCTGTCGCGACGCTGCTCCTGACGGCCCTTTCGGTCGGCATCGGCGCGGGCTCGCTGCTTTGCCAACGCCTGCTCAAGGGCGAGATCTCCGTCAAGTACGTGCCCTTTGCCGCGCTGGCCATGGCGGGGTTCGCCTGGGCGTTCTTCCTGCTCAGCACGAGCTACGTCCCCGGCTCGGAAGCACTGACCATAGGGGCCTTCTTCGCCGACGGGACCAGCATCCTACTGCTTGCTTCCCTGGCAGGCCTTGCGGTGGCGGGCGCGCTCTACATCGTGCCGCTGAACGCCCTCCTCCAGCACCGGGCCGACGAACGGCACCGGAGCCGCACCATGGCCGCCAACAACATCGTCAGCGCGTTCGCCATCGTGCTGTCATCCGGCATCATCGCGTTGTTGCTCCTCCTCGATCTAACGGTGCTCGACGTGTTCCTCGGCGTGGCGCTGGCCAGCGTCACCGCGGCCCTGATCGTCTGCCGCCTCCTCCCCGATGAGCTGATCAAGGGTTTGTTCGCCGGCGCTTTTCGTCTCGCCTTTCGCGTCGAGGTGCGGGGCCTCGAGAACGCCAAGACCGCCGGGAAAAGGGCCGTCTTCGTCGCCAACCATCCGTCTTTCATCGACGGCATGCTGCTGGCCGTTTTCCTGCCCCACACGCCGGTCTTCGCCGTCGCGTCGACCAAGGCAAACTTGTGGTACATGAAGCCCTTCCTGGCGCCGATCACGTACTTCGCCATCGATCCGACCTCGCCCTTCGCAACGAAGGCCATCATCCGCGAGGTGGAGAAGGGACAACCCCTGGTCATCTTCCCCGAAGGACGGCTGACCCGAACCGGATCGCTCATGAAGATCTATGACGGCCCTGGAATGGTCGCCGACAAGACAGGCGCGCCGCTCGTTCCCGTACGGATCGACGGCGCCCAGTTCTCGGTGTTCTCGCGCCTCAAGGGCAAAGTGCCACGCCGGCTCTTTCCGAAGATCACCGTAACGGTTCGCCCCCCGAGGCCGTGCCAGGCGGCCCAGGCGCTGGTGGGACGCGACCGCCGGAAAGCGATCGCGCAGCAGTTGTATGACGTCATGTCCGAGATGATGTTCGAGACGGACTCCCGCAGCGAGACCCTGTTCGAGGCGCTTCTGGAGGCGCGGCGAATCCACGGGGGCAGGACGGCGATACTCGAGGATCCGGAGCGAAGACCGCTGAGCTACGACCGCCTCGTCCTGTCCGCCCTGATGCTCGGCCACCGCCTCGACCGTTTGACATCGGGGCAGGATACGGTCGGCATGCTGCTCCCAAGCGGAAGCGCGACGGCGGCAACGTTCTTCGCGCTCCAGGCTTACGGGCGGACGCCGGCGCTGCTCAACTTCACCACGGGCTCGTCCAACGTTCTGTCCTCGTGCGAGGCCGCCCGGATCCGAACGGTCGTCACGTCGCGCCGCTTCGTTGAAATGGGCGGTCTCGAAAGCCTGACGGCGGCGCTGGGTGACAAGCTGCGGCTGGTCTATCTGGAGGACATTCGCGAAGGTATCGGCCTCACGGAAAAGCTCACGGGATTGTATCGACGGCGTTTCGCGCGGCGGCTCCACCGCGCGGCCGGCGCCCAGCCGCAAGACACCGCAGTCGTGCTTTTCACCTCGGGTTCGGAAGGGGTTCCGAAAGGGGTCGCCCTCAGCCACGAGAACATCCTGGCCAACTGCAGGCAGATCGGCGCGCGCATCGATTTCACCGCATCGGACAGCGTCTTCAACGCGCTGCCGCTCTTCCATTCCTTCGGGCTGACCGGCGGGTTTCTTCTGCCGGTTCTGAGCGGCGTGAGAGCGTTCCTCTACCCCTCACCGCTGCACTGCCGAGTCATTCCGGAGCTCGTCTACCACACCAATTCCACCGTCCTGTTCGGCACCGACACGTTCCTTTCGGGCTACGCCGCGAAAGCAAGCGCCTATGACTTCTACTCGCTTCGCTACGTGTTCGCCGGCGCCGAGCGTCTGCAACCGGAAACGCGCCGGCTCTGGTCGGAAAAGTTCGGCCTCAGAATCCTCGAGGGCTACGGGGCGACCGAGTGCGCGCCGGTCATCTCGCTCAACACGCCGATGCACTTCAAGGCGGGCACGGTTGGCCGCCTGTTGCCGGGTATCGAGCACCGGCTGGAGCCGGTTCCCGGGATCGCCAAGGGCGGCCGGCTCGTGATCAGAGGCCCCAACATCATGCGGGGGTATCTGAGGCACGATAACCCGGGCGCCCTGGAGGCCCCGCCCGACGGTTGGTACGACACCGGCGATATCGTCGAGATCGATGAGGACGCTTTTGTAACGATTGTGGGGCGCGCCAAGCGCTTCGCCAAAATCGCGGGCGAAATGGTTTCGCTCAGTGTGGTCGAGAGCCTGGCGCACGAGCTTTGGCCGGAGAACCAGCACGCGGCCGTCAGTCTTTCCGACAGTCGAAAGGGCGAACAGCTGGCGCTCTTGTCCGACCGGACAGCCATCACGCGCGAGGAGCTGTTGACCCGGGCGCGCGCGCGGGGGCTGAGCGAGCTCATGGTGCCCCGGGTCCTTTTGACGGTGGACCAGGTCCCGGTACTCGGGACCGGAAAGACCGATTACCACGCGGTGCAAAGACTCGCCGAGGACCTTACCCCGGCGCGCCCCACCGCGTGAATCAGGGAGTCAAGTGAGAGGAAGCGAGTCATGAACACCGATGAAAACCTACCGTCTTATGAAGAGTTGAGCCGACCCCTGTCGGCCGTGCATCCCAAGGCCGTCTACTACGCCTCGATCAGGGCGGCCATGGGTAGCGTGGGCCGGCTGTCCGACGGCATTCGCCTCGGCTACGAAGCCGGCTTCGATTCCGGCGTGATGCTGGAGTACGTCTACCGCAATCAGGCCTCCGGCCGGGGGCCTCTGGGCAAGCTGATCGATCGGATCTACCTGGATTCGCCGGGCTGGAAGGGCATTCGCGGGCGGGGCGAGCTGCTGAAGGCCGCCGTGGGGCGCGCGATCGACGACAACCACCGCTCCGGACGAGAGACCAGGCTCCTGGACGTGGCGTGTGGCGGCGGGCGGTATGTGCTCGAGGCGATGCGGGAGCGTCCGTCGACATCCATACACGCCTGTCTCCGGGATTATAAGCGGGAGAATGTCGAGGCCGCGCGCGAGCTTGCCCAGGGGCTGGGCGTGTCCGTTCGCGTCGAGCCGGGAGACGCGTTCAACGACTCCCAGCTCGATGCCCTTCGGCCCCGGCCCAATACGATCATCGTCTCCGGGCTTCACGAGATCCTGCCCGACAATGACCTGATCCGGACCCACTTCACCCAGTTGGCCAGGACCCTCGAGCGACCGGGCGTGCTGATATTCACGGTACAGCCCCATCACCCGCAGCTCGAGCTGATCGCCCGTGTCCTGCCGTCCCATACCGGCGGGCGCTGGGTGATGCGGTTGCGGCCCTTGGAGCAGACGCTCCAGTGGGCGAGGCAAGCCGGGTTCGACGACTTCCATGTGGAGATGGAACCGTCCGGCATCTTCGGGGTCTGTACCGCCAGGCTAGGGTGACCGCGATGGCGGCGATCATCCCCAGCTTCTACGCGCTGAAGCCACGGTTCCAAAAGCTTCTCGGGCCGCTCTGCGCGGCGTTGGCGCGGAAGGGTGTAACCGCGAACCAACTGACCATGGCCGCTTCCGTCCTGTCGATCCTCGCGGGCTCTCTGGTCTGGCTGTGGCCTGAGGCCGGATGGCCGCTCCTTCTGGTGCCGCCGGTGCTGCTGGCGCGGATGGCCTTGAACGCGCTGGACGGCATGCTCGCCCGCGAGCACGCTCAGGCGTCCCCGGCCGGCGCGGTCCTCAACGAGCTGGGCGACGTGGTCTCCGACGCCGCGCTGTATCTGCCGCTCGCGCTCGTGCCAGGGGTCCCGGCGGGCCTCGTCGTCATCGCGGTTCTCCTTGCCGTCATGACGGAGATGGGCGGGGTTCTGGCGGTCATGATCGGTCAGGAACGCCGTTATGACGGACCCCTGGGCAAGAGCGATCGGGCGGTGGTCTTCGGCGGTATCGCCCTCGCCCTGGGACTGGGCGTGCCGGCCGGCGTCTGGGTCCAGGCGGTCTTGTTGATCGTCGTGCCGCTCCTGGCCCTGACCGTCGCGACCCGGGTCCGCGGCGCGCTCAGGGCGGCGGGGCCGTGATGCTCGCCGAGCTCTCCCTGCCTGTCCTGTGGACGTTCGGGGGAATCTTCGCGGTCCTGGCTGTCGCCAGCCTGGTCGTCACGGCGCTCCGCCGCACGCGGGAGGGCTCGGACTTCACCGAGCTCGCGGCGCGCGTCCGATCCTGGTGGCTGATGGCCGGCACCTTCGGCGTGGCGATGATGCTGAGCAACGCCGCCTCTATCGCGTTCCTGGCCTTCGTCTCGTTCCTGGCGTTGAAGGAATATCTCTCCCTGATCCCGACCCGCAGGGCGGACCGCAAGGTCCTCCTCTGGGTCTATCTGGCGATCCCGCTCCAGTACTATTGGGTCGGCATCGCCTGGTACGGCGTCTTCATCATCTTCATCCCCGTCTACATGTTCCTGGCGCTGCCCGCGCGGATGGTCGTTCAGGGTGCGACGGTGGGGTTCCTACGCGCGGTGGGCACGCTGCAGTGGGGCCTGATGGTCACGGTGTTCTCGCTCAGCCACGCGGCCTATCTGCTGGTCCTGCCGCGGGAGGTCAATCCCACGGCGGGGGGCGCCGGGTTGCTCTTGTTCCTGCTCATCCTGACCGAGGGCAACGACGTCCTGCAGTACCTCTGGGGCAGGTTGTTCGGGCGCGATCCCGTGCTGCCCACGGTCAGCCCAGGGAAAACCTGGCAGGGACTGATGGGCGGCGTGGCCTCGACGATGGTCGTCGCCGGCGCCCTGGCGCCGGTTCTCACGCCTTTCCCGATCGAGCACGCGGTTTTCGTCGGGTTCATTGTCGGGGTCGCCGGGTTTCTCGGAGACGTCACGATCTCGGCCCTCAAGCGCGACCTGGGCGTCAAGGACAGCGGAAATCTCCTGCCGGGCCACGGCGGCGTCCTCGATCGGATCGACAGCCTGACGTTTACCGCGCCGCTGTTTTTCCACTTCACCTATTACCTCTACGTCTGAGGGCGCCGGTTGGAAGGGGACGCGTCGTGCGCATAGCCGACACCTTGCGATATCTCTTCTTTCTGGTGGTCGTGCGTCCGCTGGTCCTCGTCGTGCTGGGTCTCAATGTGCGCCATCGGGAACGCCTGCCAACCCGCGGACCCGCGATCGTGGTCGCCAATCACAACAGCCATCTCGATACCCTGGTTCTCATGACGCTTTTCCGGCAGCGGCTTCTCCCCAGCCTGCGGCCGGTGGCGGCGGTCGACTATTTCATGAGCAGGCCCTGGCTCAGGTGGTTCGTGACCCAGATCATCGGCATCATTCCGCTGGACCGCCGGTTCCGGGCAAGCGCGGGCGATCCGCTCAGAGGGTGCGACGAGGCGCTCGAGCAAGGCGGGATCCTGATCCTCTTTCCCGAAGGCAGCCGCGGCGAGCCGGAAGACCTCGCCGGGCTCAAGACCGGAATCGCCCATCTCGCCCAACGTCGACCGGAGGTCCCGGTGGTCCCGGTCTTCCTTCATGGTCTGGGCAAGGCGCTGCCGAAGGGAGAGACGCTCCTGGTGCCGTTCTTCTGCGATGTCTTCGTCGGTGGCGCCCTGTTCTGGACGGGCGACCGGGGAAGCTTCATGGCGAGACTGGACGAGCGGATGCGGACGCTCGCAGCGGAAGGACGCTTTCCCACCTGGGAGTCGGGCACATAGCCCTTCCGCGGGCTTCACCAGACGTATTTCTTGAGTCCGGCAAGACCCTTCGGCGCGAAG
>JBHICL010000034.1:0-14242 GCA_046759605.1 Alphaproteobacteria bacterium
CCATGGGGCGGTGGAGGTCCCCGGTTCGAATCCGGGCGTCCCGACCATCCAAGCCCTTCACTTTCCTCGCAGAATCTGGTACAGGCTTCCTCTCCAGTTGCTCACTGAACTGGAGTGGTGGGACTTTTGGGGGGAGTTTGGTGACGGTTTTCAGGCGTGAGCAAAGCCCGTACTGGATGATCGAGTTCGTTCACAACGGTGTTCGTTTCAAGAAGAGCTCCCGGACGAGGAGCAAGCGGAAAGCCCAGGAGCTGGAACGGCAGTGGCGCTCTCAACTCTTCGACCACGCCGTGCTGGGCAAGACCGCCTCCATGACACTGGATGAAGCCCTGGACCGGTACTGGTCCACGGTGATCCTCCCAAAGGGCAGGAAGCGCTCCGCGCAGAACACGCTCTACATATTGAGGAGGGTGCGGGAGGACTTTGGCCCGGACACACCGCTCGAGGACCTGGACACTGCCAAGCTGACGGACTGGTCGGATAAGCTGTTGCAGCAAGGCCTGGCGCCTTCCACGGTCAACCGCAACCTGAACTGCATGAAGGCAGTGCTGAACAAAGCCCACAAGGACTGGCGCACCCTGGCAGTGGTCCCGCGTGTCTCCAAGAAGCCGGCCAGGAAGGAAACGACCAGGTACCTCACCGAAGCCGAAGAAGGCCGCTTGTTACGGGCGAGCCCTCCTTATCTTCAGGACCTGCTCGTGTTCATGCTCGGCACCGGCGCCCGGTTAAGGGAAGCAACTCATCTCATCTGGCGGGAAGTCGCCCTTCCCGTCAAGGGGGTGGCCATGGCCAGGTTCGTGGACACCAAGGGCGGCGATCCAAGAGGTGTGCCTTTGCCGGACCACGTTCGGGATCTGCTGGTGCGGTTGCAGGAGAGGGCCCCGCACGGCGAGGAAAGGGTCTTCCTCTTCCAAAAGCGTGACGGGAGCAGAGTTCCCTATGACAACCCGAAAAAGGCATTCACAGCCGCTCGGGAGCGCGCAGGTTTAGGCGATGTCCGCCTGCACGATTTACGTCACACCTACGCCTCCCGGCTGGTTCAGCGCGGGGTCAGCCTGTACGAGGTGCAGCGATTGCTCGGCCACTCTACGCCATCCCAGACCCAGAGGTACGCCAGCCTTGCACCGGACAACCTGCAACGCGCGGTGAAGGTCTTGGACGCCGGGAGGGCCTGAGCGCTCAACCGCGAGAATCTTCGGGCTCCTTAGGCAAAACCCCTGATACGGATCAGAAGGTTGGGAGTTCGAGTCTTCCCGGGCGCGCCAATATTTTCAATAAGTTAGGTCGAAATCACATCATTAAATCGTGTTTTGGGGTAACATATGGGGTAACTCCAAGCCATTCTTCCGGAGCCTAAGGGCGGCACTCAGCACCTCTGGACCACCTTATGCGTCGACGACTGCGCGGTATGTGTCGATGGCTTCACCGGCCGGCGTCCCGGATGATCGCCCAGGATTAAGCGCCGTGAACAGAGGCGCGGCGAGCCAGGGATCGGGGGCCTTACGCCCAAGACGTCGGCCGTTCAGGCCCCATCTGCATTCAGGATCCGGCCGCCGGGGGAAGGCGCCCATGTGGCGATGCCATTGCGGTCGCTCCTTTGGCCGTAACGGTCCGCACCTTCGATGTGGACGGCAAGCGGTCGGAGAGACGCAGGAAGCTCGCGCGGACGTGGGCCTCCTGGGCCTCCATCAACCTCTGCGCCGCGCACATATGCTCGAACATAACCCGCTGTGCGGCGGATGAATCATGCCGGCGTAACGCCTGTATGAGCGTAACCTGATAGGACAACCCGCTTTCCCTGAGGTCGGGGTTGGGCCGCTCGTATATCCGCCTGCAGACTGTCAGATCCCGCAACAGGCTGTGCAAGAACTTACACATGAATGCGAGGATCGGGTTGTGGCACAGATCGGCGAGGATATCGTGGAACGCCAGTTCCGCATGGCGTTGGGCTCGCTCTTCCTCCAGATCCTTCGGAGGGTGGGCATATATGCGTATCGTGCTCTCCAGACGGGCGAAATCCGCCTCGGTCAGATGGCCCACGATACTGGCAACCAGCTGGGGCTCGAGTAGTATGCGGATTGCATAGATGTCGGCGATCGTCGGAGACTTGAAGAAAAAATAATTGCCTAAAAGCTCAATCGCCTGCGCCTCGGCGAGCGCCTCGACGAACACTCCACCCCCTGGGCCGGTGCGCGTGTAAATAAGCCCCTGAGTCTCGAGAACACGAAGCGCCTCGCGGATCGTCCCCTTGCTGGCCTGAAACAGATCAATCAACTCACGCTCGCCCGGCAATCGGTCGCCTGGGCTGAGTCCACGCTCGACGATCCAATCCTTGATGCGTTCGGCGATGATCTTGGGCCGCTTCCTGCGCGCTCGCGGACGCGACGACGCGTTAGGGGGCGGCTCGCGACCGGCACCAGTCACCCTCGTCATACTGCCGTTCCTTCCACGTCGAGCGGGTGATGGCATGCTACGGCCCCGCTCTCATCCCCTACGAGCTCTGGCCGGCGCTCGCGGCAGAGATCCGTTGCGCGTGGGCAACGCGGCGCAAAAGCGCATCCCAGCGGCGGAGCGATCGGATCGGGCAACTCTGCCAGCACACCCTCCTTTGCGATACCGCGCCGGCCGGCTACTGGGGCCGAATCCAGGAGGAGGCGCGTATATGGATGTCGCGGCGCGCGGAAGATCGAGGGCGCAGGCCCGGTTTCTACGACACGGCCAAAATACATGACCGCGACGCGGTCGCTTATCGCCTCGACGACGGCGAGATCGTGGCTGATGAAAACGTAAGTGAGAGAGAGGCGACGCCTCAGCTCCTCTAAAAGATTCAGCACCTGAGCTTGGATAGAGACGTCCAGCGCCGACACGGGCTCGTCGAGCACGATCAGGTCCGGCTCCGCCGCCAGAGCCCGTGCGATACTGATACGCTGGGCCTGCCCTCCCGAGAACTCATGCGGATACCGCTCGACAAATTCGTTGCGCAGGCCGACCATTTCGAGGAGCTGAGCCACACGATGTCGTCGCGCGGCCCGATCCATCGAAAGCAGATGCTTAAGCGGCGCCTCGATAATACTACCGATCCTTTTGCGCGGATTAAGGGAGCTGAGAGGGTCCTGGAAGACGTACTGGACCCGCTGCACAAGGCTCCAGCGGGACCGCCCCAGGAGCGCGACGACATCCTCGCCGTCGAACCGGATCTTTCCACCGCTGGGACGATCAAGTCCAACGATCATTCGCGCGAGCGTGGACTTGCCGCAGCCGCTCTCGCCGACGATGCCGAGCGTCTCGCCCTCGCGGACAGTGAGGGAGACGCCCTGAACTGCTTGCAGCCGCGGCCTTCGCCGACCGGCCCAGGTGCGACCACGGCTGAAACTGCGGGTCACCTCGTCGACACGAAGCAGAGCATTGGTCACGGCTAGACTTCCCCGGCCTTGCGACAGCGCACGAAACGCCCGCCGCGTACCGCCTCAAGCTTGATCTCGCCGCGTCGGCAGGCGTCATCCGCCAGCTCGCAGCGCTCCGCAAACGCACACCCTGGAGGTAGCTTGTTGACGGCAGGTGGCAGACCCCGAATCGCCGCGAGGCTCCGATCCGGCTGGCCGAGCTTGGGCACGCAATCGATCAGCCGGCGCGTGTAGGGGTGTGCGGGCCGCGTGAGGATCTCGTTCGTCCGACCGATCTCGACAATCTTGCCGGCATACATAACGGCCACTCTGTCACACATCTCGGAAACCACGCCGAAGTCGTGGGTAATGAAGATGAGCGATGCGCCGTGTTCGATCCGAAGACGGTTCAGCAAGGCAAGCACCTGTGCCTGAACCGTAACGTCCAGCGCCGTCGTCGGCTCGTCTGCGATCATGATGCGTGGGTGATTGGCCAGCGCCATGGCGATACCGACCCGCTGGCGCATGCCGCCGGAGAGCTCGTGCGGGTAGGCATGGGCGCGCTCGGCCGCGTTCGGAATACGCACGACCCGCAACAGCTCCACAGCCCGGTGCCAAGCCCGGCGGTAGGACAGGTTGTCGTGCGCGCGCAACGCCTCGCCGATCTGGTCGCCGATCGGGATCAGCGGATGCAAGGTCGTCAGCGGATCCTGAAAAACGTAAGAAATGATCTTACCGCGAACGCGACGCAGGCCCTCGACGCTCTCCGACAGCAGATCCCGTCCGTCGAATGCGACCTCGCCACCGACAATACAACCGGTCGGAGTCGGCACGAGAGCCAAGAGTGACAGCGCTGTCACGGATTTTCCCGACCCCGATTCGCCAATTATGCCGAGGCATTCCCCCTCCTTGAGGCCGAAGCTTACGCCACCGACGGCGTGATGATCCTCACCGCCGATTCGGAAGTCCGTTCGCAGGTCACGTACCGTCAATGCATCGCCCGGTGTTTCCGAAGGGTCATGGTGCCAAGCCTCCCCACGCTCGACGGCGGTCTTCGCGGCCGGACGTGCCAGGGCACCTGATTTGAGTCGCGGATCGAGCGCGTCGCGGATGCCGTCGCCGAGCAGATTGATGCTCATGACCAGGACGAAGATCATCAAACCCGGTATGACCGACGCATGTGGCGCATTTATCAGCAGCTTCCGCCCCTCTCCGAGCATCGAGCCCAGATCGGCCTGAGGCGGCTGTGCGCCGAGGCCGAGGAAGCTGAGGCCGGCGGTCTCCAGGATCATCCAGCCAACGGTGGTCGACATCGTTATGACGATCACCGGCAGGACGTTGGGCAGGACTTCGCCGAGGAGTATCTGAAATTCGCCCTTTCCCGCGAGACGGGCGGCGTCCACGAACTCGCGCCTAGCAAGCCCCAACGTTACGCCACGGATGTTGCGGGCGAAGAACGGGATGTTGACGACGGCGATCGCATAAAGCGCGTTCATCAGTCCCGGGCCCAGCACGGCAACGATCGCGAGTGCCAGGAGGATGTAAGGAAACGCCATGAGCATGTCGATGCCACGCATGAGCCAGTTATCCAGCCGCCCACGGAAGTATCCGGCAACGATGCCGATAGCTGAGCCAAAAAGGGCAGCCACAAGCGTAGCGGATGCCCCGACCATGATGGACACCCGTGTGCCCCACAAAAGGCGCGAAAGCATGTCGCGGCCGAGGTGGTCCGTGCCAAGGGGATGATCGACAGAGAAAGGCACAAGTAATCGCAACGCAGGCGCTGTCTCTTCAGGCGACGGCAACGGCAAAACCGGCACCGACAGAGCAACGAGGAGTGTAAGACTCAGAAGCACAAGCCCTAGGGTCGCGAGCTGGTTCCGGACCAGCAGCTTCAGAGCCGTTGGCCGCCCCGTCGAGCCCCAATGAGCGGAACCGGTGGCCCCTACTGCTGTCATGATTTGAGCCTCGGGTCGAGGAGATGCTGTGCAACGTCGGCGAGGAGATTGAACAAGACGTAGCTCGCCGCCACGACCAGAACGCCACCCTGAACCAGCAGGACGTCCCGAGTTGAAATGGCGGTCACCAGCATGCGGCCGATGCCGGGCCACTGGAACACGGTTTCTATATAGACCGCGCCGCCCAGCACGAATCCCGCTTGAACCCCGATAACGGGAATGATGTTGACCAGCGCAGCTTTGAGGGCATGCCTGTAGTTCACGCGCCGTTCCCTCAGCCCTTTGGCTCGCGCCGTGCGAATGTAGTCCTGACGCAAGACCTCCAGCATGTTCGAACGTGTCAGCCGCGCGATGACACCTGTGGCGACTATCGACAGCGTGAGCGCCGGCAATGTCAGATGTGCAATGCGGTCCGCCAGATCGCCGCCGCCGTAGATCGGGAACATGCCGCTTGCCGGAAGCCAGCGAAGCTCGACGGCGAAGGTCAGAATCAGGAGCAGTCCGAGCCAGAACGAGGGCACCGAAATGCCGATCAGAACGAGGACCGTGACGATTTTGTCGACCCAACCGTACTGACGCACGGCCGAGACCGTCCCTGCCGCCAGCCCGAAGACCGTGCATAGCACAAGCGCCGTGCCGGCCAGGACCAGCGTAGCCGAGAAACGTTCCAGCACCTCGTCGATGACAGGACGGTTCAGATTGTAAGAGCGGCCGAAGTCACCCTGAAGCAGATTGCCGAGCCAGATGAAATACTGCTCTACTAGACTTCGGTCCAAACCAAGTTGCGCCCGAAGCTTGGCTACGTTCTCGGGTGTTGCATAAGCGCCGAGGATCGCCAACGTCGGATCGCCCGGTATCAATGCCATGATCAGGAAGACGATCACGGTGAGCCCGAGCAGCACCGGAACAGTCGCGGCGATGCGGTTGAGGACGTAAGCGTACATTACTCTTCACCGCCCACATCACGCGGAGGCTGGGCCCCCGATGCCCACGGGCGGAGGCGGCGCCGCTTGTCGGTGCCGCCTCCATTTCTATCCCAGGCGGGTCAGCCTTTGCTGACCCCATGCAGCAGCAGGAAGAAGGACGGCTGCAACTTGAAGCCCTCTACGCTTGATGCCGTCACCGCGTTCTGCTTCCAGTTTGCGATGAAAGCCCAAGGCGCATCCTCCCGCACAATTTCCTGCATCTCTTTGTACAGCCGCGCGCGTTCGGCCTGATCGGTCGAGCGGCGGGCTGCTTCCAGAAGCTTGTCGACAGCAGGATTGGAGTAGTAGCCCGAGTTGAAGCCACCTTCCTCCGGCCAAGCCTCGGTGCGGAGCGCGAGGTATGGGAGTGTGTCGGGATCGTTCGTCATCCAAGACATCTCGGCCATATCCGCTTTGCCTTCGAGGCCGGGGTTCACCTTGCCAAGAAACGTGTTCCACTCGTAGGTCTCGATCTTCACGTCGAAGCCCACCTTGGCGAGATCGGCCTGAATAGCCGCGCCCATGGGGACGGGATCCAACATACCCGATCCACCTTCGGTGACATAGAAGACGATCTCAGCACCCTCAAAGCCGGCTTCCTTTATGAGCTCGCGGGCGCGGTCCGGGTCATAGGGATAGGGCTGGAGCGCCTCGTTGTACGCCCAGGCGAACGCCGGGGGCGTCGGGCCTGCGGCGACTTCGGCCGTGCCCTGCAGTACGTCTTCGACCAGAGCCTTCTTGTCGATCGCGTAGTTGACGGCCTGACGCACGCGCTTGTCGGCGAACGGGCCCTCCTTCGCATTGAGGATCAGGAACCAGACGTGGGGGCCGGCCTGCTCATGGACGTCAAAGGCCGCATCGCTGCGAAAGGTCGCGACATTGTCGGGCGGAACCTCGACCATGACGTCGATGCCCTCCGCCAGCATCTCGGCCACGCGCGTGTTGGCATCCGTAATCGGCCGGAAAACCACCGCCTGGAGAGCAGCCGGACCGCCCCAATAGTCGTCGTAACGTTCGATCACGACCTTGGCGTTGCTCTCCCACTCAGCAAACGTGAAGGGCCCTGTTCCGGAGGGATGACGCCCGAAGTCCTTACCATGCTCTTTGACCGCCGCGGGCGAGACGATCAGACCCGTGGGGTAGGCTAAGTTCGAAAGGAAGGGCGCGTAAGGTTCCTTCAGGGCGAACCTCACCGTGCGCTCGTCGACTACAGCCACGTCGTCGATCGCGCCAAAAAAGAACGACAAGGGGAACGGGCCAGTGTCGTGATAGGGGTGGTTTTCGTCGAGCATGCGGTCAAAATTGAACTTGACCGCCTCCGCATCGAAGGGCGTTCCGTCGTGGAAGGTCACGCCCTCGCGCAAAGTGAACGTATAGGCCAAGCCGTCGTCGCTAATATCCCAGCTTTCTGCCAGGGACGGCTCCACTTCCAGAGTGCCGTCCTTATAGCGAACTAGGCCATCATAGACGTTCATAAGAATCCGAAAGTCGTTCACCGCCGTGACCGCGTGCGGATCCAGGGACTTCGGCTCTGCAATCTGGCCGACGACCAGAACATCGGCCGGTGTTTGAGCGATGGCCCCTTGGGTTGGCGAGACCGCTAGCGATATCGCGAACAGTGCCGTAGCGAACAAGCGTCTCATACTCACCTCCCTTATTTGTGCGTTGCCGCCGATAGCCACATCGCATCCCGGTAGGTCGTGAGCGGCAGTCGCGGAATTGTAATTTAGCGAGATAAATTGCTCGCCATCAATAATTTATCATGATTTATTGTACTCATGACGTTCTCAATTGTTTCGCTCGATGAGCCAACCGGCGCGATCGGCGTGGCAACGGCGACCGGCCTTATGGCTGTGGGCGCGCAGGTTCCGCATTGCCGCTTCGCCCTGGGTGCGATTGTAACCCAGGGTCATACGACGAACCCGCTTTATGCGAGCGAGGGCATGGCGCTACTCGAACGGGGCCATGAGGCACACGATGTCGTTCGGGCTTTAATCGAGCCAGACCGCGCCCGGGAGCGGCGACAACTAATGGTCGTGGACCGCAGCGGCAAAGCGGCCGCGTGGACCGGACGGAAAAACAACGAGGTCAAGCGTCACCTTTGTGAGCGCAACTGGGCCGTTGCGGGCAACCTGCTTGCCAATGACGGAGTGCTGGACGCGATGCGCGAGGCATACCTCTCCTCACGCGATATGCCACATGCCGCGCGCTTGATCGGCGCCCTGAAATCGGGACAGCGTGCCGGCGGCGACAGGCGCGGCACGTGTTCAGCTGCACTAATGGTCGACACAGGACAGGGCGCCCCGCTCGATCTCAGAGTCGACTACGCAGAAGATCCGATCGGTGGGCTGGAAGACCTTTACCTGCGCTCGCTCGACCCCGACTATCGCGCCTTTCTCGCACGACTCCCTACCCACATCGCGCCCTCCGGCGCCTAACCGCTCATGGCATGCTCCACCACCAGGAGCAGCGCCATAAAGTCGCTATCTCGAAAGACCGTTCATGGGCTAGGCTCGGTCCTTTGAATGAACCCGGTAGGACGTCCGAAAAGTGGCGCATGCCGGACCTGCGTCAGACAGGCCCTGAACTTCCGCAAGACCGACGAACTGGTCCGTCAGCACCTCTAGCGTTCGCTCCCGCTGCCGCTCGGGCGTCATGCTGAGCGCCGGGCAGCGTTCGCCCGTAGGGATAGACGGGAGCGCTGCCAAGAGAGGCATCACCTCGGCCACGTCATGGGCTGATTGACCGAGCAGGACCCCCAACTTGTCGAGTTTCCGCTCGGGGGTGTCGTCAGGCGCGAGCCCCGCCACAAACTCGAGCTGACGGATCACGGGATACAGGGCGCTGTTGGTGTGGTGAGGCGAGCATTGGTAGCGGAGGCGTGTGTGGGGCACATCCGCGAGCCGCTCGTGCAGCGTCTCGGTAATTCGCGATTTGCCGATGCCGGGCTCGCCGGAGAGCAAAACGACCTGTCCTTTTGCCGCCTCTCGCCTGCTCCCAGCGATCCATCAGAAGGCCGATCTCGTGCTCGCGTCCCACGAACTCGGTGAGGCGGGCTTGCCGAGCCTCGAAACGGCTTTCGACGGCTCGCTCGGAAATGGCTCGCCGCACCCGCACCGGCTCGGCCATACCTTTCAGCGATCCCCAAAGGGATGCGCAGCTTCTCCAGGTCGCTGTCGGTCAGGTCGGGCAGTACGTCGAGGTCGATTGCATTTTCGGCGAGCAGCGAGGCGTAGCGGTCGAGTCCGTGTCCGCGTAGCCATTGTTCCAGCTCGCTCATTGGCGGCTCCTCCGCCACTACATCGTGGAAATAGGCGACAAGCGAAGCGTTTTCGATGCGCCGCTCCATCCCCACACAATGTCGCTCATGGCGGCGATTCCGGTTCCCGATCCCGACCATGTGGCGCAGCACATTGCGCTGGTTGGTGAGGTTCCCAGCCCGACGCGCATTCCATGCACGAGGCAGGGATCGAAATTGCCAGTGGAAGTCGCGCTGAACCGGCCGAGGTCTCGAGGCGTTAGACGCGGCCGGCGCGCAAGAGCACTGCGGTCAAGAGCACGTCACAACCCGCTGCTAGGTTTTCGGGTGTGGCGTACTCGCTCTCGTTGTGACTGATGCCATTTTTACATGGGACGAAAATCATGGCCGTTGGTGTGACTTTGTTGAGATAGCAAGCGTCGTGCCCAGCGCCGGAGATCATCTCTCTTGCCTCATACTTAGCAAGCGCAGCGGCTTGACGCAGCAGTTCGACACAGTCGGTGTCAAATAGCTGCGGCTCGCGGCGCCAGTGCCGCCGCACCTCTATGTCAATACCGCGTTTTTCCGCAATGTCGACGAGGGCCGAATGCACGTCGGCCTCCATGGCCGTTAGAGTCGCGTCATCGGGATGACGGAGGTCGATCGTAAACTCGGCATAGCCAGGAATGGTTGTACGAGAATTTGGAAGCGTATTAAGGACACCGACCGTACCTACTGCGCGCGGAGCGTGGCTTTTTGCAATCTCTTCTACACACGTCACCATTTGGGCTGCGGCGACGAGTGCGTCGTGGCGCATCGGCATTGGCAGCGTCCCGCTATGGCCCTCTACACCCTTAACGAAAACTTCAAACCCAACCTGACCCTGCGCGTGTGTGACAATGCCGATTTGCAGGCCCTCGTTCTCCAGAACGGGGCCCTGCTCGATATGCAGCTCGAGAAAACAGTTGAGGGCGCGATTGCTGTTGGTCGACTCGCCGCTATAGCCAATGCGCGCGAGCTCCTCACCAATCGTAACGCTATCTTGGCCCGTGACGGCAAGCATCTCTTCGAGTTCGAACTCGCCAGCGAAGACGCCCGAACCTGTCATCGGTGGCGCGAACCGAGAGCCCTCCTCATTCGTCCAGGAGACGGCTTCTATAGGCGCTAGGGTTTCGATACCGTGGTCGTTCAATGTGCGAACGATCTCTAGTGCAGCCATCACGCCATAGACGCCGTCGAATTTGCCGCCTGTTGGCTGCGTGTCGAGATGGCTACCGATGAGGACGGACGGCTGCCCCCGATCGCGACCGGGGCGACGAACGAAGATATTGCCGATGGCGTCGACATCGACCTCGCAGCCACACTCACGGCCCCAACGCACGAAAAGGTCACGCGCCTGCCTATCAAAGTCCGTGAGCGCTAGGCGGCAAACGCCGCCCTTTGCCGTAGCGCCGATCGCGGCCATTTCCATGAGGCTCGACCAAAGACGCTCACCATTGGCTCTCAGGGGCTCGCGCATCGTCCGCCTCCACTGCGCCTCACGATGCTACAGAGAAGAAAATCGTGAAGTTGGGTTGTTCTTACATCTGTGTTAGAGTACATAATGCTCTCAGATAATTCAAACCATTGCCATTTTATCAGGTAAAATGAGGTTCTATTTTCGACATATTGGGAACTCGACAGTTGATCAGTTCTTTTCTTAACAGGTATTCGTCCGACAGCAGGAGCGTGCGACCGAGCTGACCGCACAGCCCCTCGATCCGCGCGGCGAAGTTGACCGCGGGTCCGATCACGGTGAAGTCGAGCCGGGATTCGCCGCCGATGTTGCCATACTCCACGTCGCCGAGATGCAATGCAATGCCGTAACCGATGACCGGTTGTCCAGCCTCGGA
Source organism: Alphaproteobacteria bacterium (assembly GCA_046759605.1). Taxonomy (GTDB): domain Bacteria; phylum Pseudomonadota; class Alphaproteobacteria; order UBA6615; family UBA6615; genus JBHICL01. The sequence continues at coordinate 11,437 of JBHICL010000034.1, forward strand.
CCGTGCTCTGTTGATCTCAACCATCGCCGCCTTTGCCCTTATCGCGGCGGACAGTGCGCGGCTGCAGGCGTCCTCGGCGTCGGCGCTGGCGTCGATCGGGAAAATGGCGAGCATGGCGTCGCCGATGAACTTCAGTACTTCGCCGCCGTCGCCCTCCACCGCGTCCGTCATGGCGCCGAAATATTGATTCAAAAGCTCGATCAGATGGTCTCGCGCGAGCGACTCCGACAGTTCGGTAAAGCCGCGCAGGTCACAGAGCCAGATGACGGCGCGGATCGTTTCTCCCATGCCGCGCATGATTGCGCCATTCAGCACACGCTCGCCGGCTTGACGGCCGACGTAGGTGTCCAGCAGGGTGCGCGCGGTCCGCCGCAGTGCTTGAACCTCCAGGTTCATGGCGAGCGCCGGCATCATGGCCTCGAACAGCGCGATGTCGTCTTCACCGAACCGGTCCGGGTGGTCCGTCGCCAAAGACACGGCCTTGGTCGTTCCGTCCGAGAACCGCGCGCCCAAAACGATGTAGTCGGTAAACCCGGCCTGTCTCAGATCGGCCAGGATGGAGAATTCCCCGTTTTCGGCGGGCTGCTGCGGGCCGCAGCGCACAGGCCCGCCGCCGTCATATACGATCCTGATCGGGCTGTTCTCGAAGCCCGATACATTGTCATTCCCGGTCAGCCGATAACGCCGTTCGCTCGAGCCCTTGCCGAGTTCCCAAAGCCCGCTGAAGGACCAGAGATTGGGATGGAGGATCGGTACACCTGTCGTGATGCGGGTGACGGCAACCCCGCCTTGACGCAGCCGGTCGGCCAGCGCGTCGAGGAATTCATTCGGGTCGGTGACCCGCCGACCGTCCCCCAAAAGCCACGATATGACCGGGTGGGATCCAGGATTCCTCATGACAGGCGCCGTACCGGCCTCGATGCTGACTCAATCCCGCCTGCTGCGCAATAGTCGCGTACCCTAGCGATCGCGGTCGTGCTGTCACCATTGGGTCGAGGGCCGAATGGCCCTGACGGCACGTACCGTCGGGGCCGGGATGCCGACGGATTTGTCCCTTTAATGGCGTGACAGGCCCGAGATACACCCTCGGCTCGAGTTCGGAGTTTCGGCATCAGCGACCATGGACTATGCTCGCGTTCGCGAGTTTCTTCCCTTGGCGAAATGCCATGATGGCACTACTGATCCTGACGGTTTGCGTCGCGCTCTTCTTGGGCGTTCATCTCGTTCCAATGATACCAAGCTGGCGTTCAACCCTGGTTCGAGGCTTTGGTGAGAATGCCTACAAAATCGTCTTCGCTGTGCTCGCGCTGATCGGCTTGTTCGGTGCGATCATTGCCTATCGATTCGCACCGCACATTCAGCTGTGGCCTAGTGCACCATCAGCCAGACTCGTGACCACTGTCCTGATGTTGATTTCAGTCATCTGCTTCGCCAACGCCAAGTTTTCGCCGTGGTTCCAGCGGGTGGTTCGCCATCCGATGTTGTGGGGCATGGGGCTCTTGGGAGTTGCCCATCTCTTTGCTAATGGTGAAGTGCCGGGCTTGATTCTGTTTGGCGGCCTGGCGTTGTTCGGATTTGTGTGGCAGCCGTTGACGGATCGTCGCGATGCCGTGGTCGATCCAGAGCGCTGGGCTGAGCTGAACAGAACGACGAGCCTTGTGCCATTCGCGAAGTGGAACGCGACCGGTGATGTTGCCGCTCAAGTGACCATGAGACCACTCGTCGTCGGTGTGATCGCCTTTGTCGTGCTGATTTTGCTCCATCCATGGCTCTTCGGCGTTCCGGCCATTCCACTCTGAAGATGATTTCACGCGTTGTTAGGCTCTGGACCGGCTGCAGGCTCGGTTGAGGTTTCGCCATAAGCCGCCTCTTTACCCTGACCAGCGCAGCGATCTGCTACGGGACCCGTGGTGACTGGGGTCTGCTTTGAGGCCATAAGCGGCCGTTCACCTACCCGCGCCATCAATTTTCAGCCACGGCTGGAAGTTGCGAGACAAAAAGCGGCGACCGGCCTAGTCTGATCCCCTAGCCGATTGGGGCGCTGGATCGCCGAGGAGGCATCGATGTCGCTGAACACTTATCTGACCTTTGACGGCAATTGCCGGGAGGCGTTCGAGTTTTATCGCTCTGTCTTTGGCGGCGATTTTTCCGAGTTTCAGACCTTTGCTCAGGCGCCGGCCGATATGGGCGTGCCGGACGCGGAAAAGGACCGTGTCATGCACGTCTCGCTGCCGATCGGGTCGAGTGTGCTGATGGGAAGCGATAGCTGTTCAGCCTTCGGCCCGCCGCCCGTAGAGGGAAATAATTTTTCCATCTCCATCGTCGGTCAAAGCAAAGAACATTGCGACGAAATGTTCGCCAAGCTGTCCGACGGCGGCACGGTCAAGATGCCCATGAACGAGACATTCTGGGGTGCCTATTTCGGCACGTGGACCGACAGGTTCGGCATCAATTGGATGATCAATTACAATCTGCCGAAGGACTGAGTGCGGCGATCCGGGCCGCACGGCCCCGGCCTCCGCTTGGCCCGCACATCTCGCCCGCGCCCGCGTCAATCCCCCATCACCCGATTCTGGTCTGGTTTGCTGTCGTGCGGGGCTTTGCCGTTCCAATTCGGTGTCAATCTCCTCACGCTGCCACCCAATACCTGGTCGAGCCAGCGTCACTGGCATACCGAGGAGGACGAGTTTGTTTACGTGCTTCAGGGCGAGGTCACGCTCATAAGTGACGATGGCCCGGAGGTCCTCACAACTGGCGACGCCGCGGGCTTCAAGGCGGGCGACAGCAACGGGCATTGCCTGCAAAA
>JBHICL010000035.1:0-14214 GCA_046759605.1 Alphaproteobacteria bacterium
GCGCCCTTGCGCTCGGTCAGCGTGTTGATGACGACGGTCGTGCCGTGGGCGAAGAAACTGAACGAGCGGGGCTCGACGTCGGCGCCCGCGATTGCCTGCATGACGCCGGCGGTCAGGTCCTCCGGCACGGTGTCGGTCTTCCAGCTCTTGACCTCGCCGACCGAACCGGTGCGTTCGTCGTGCTCGTAGAACGCGATGTCCGTGAACGTGCCGCCGATGTCGGTTGCCACGCGTATCATGGTCGCTATCCGGCCCGCACGAGCGGGTCCCGGCGCACGTCCTCAGCGGTGCCCGGGTTATGGCAGGCGGCCACGTGACCGGGCTCTTTCGCGTCCAGGGCCGGCAACGTTGACTTGCAGGCATCGACGGCAAAGGCGCAACGCGGGCGGAACGGACAGCCCGTTTCGGCGACCCCCTCACCGCTCGCTACCGTGCGGTCCCAAGGCCAGTCGGGCTTGCTCGCCTCCTCCTCCGGCGTGACGACCGGCACCGACGACAACAGCATCTGCGTGTAGCGATGCTTCGGCGCGGCAAAGATCGCCGGCGTCGGGCCCAGCTCGACGGCGCGGCCGCGATAGAGCACACAGACGCGCGACGAGATGTTCCTGACGACGCCCAGGTCGTGGGTGATGAAGATGTAGGTCAGGTCGAAACGCTGGCGCAGATTGACCAGCAGCTCCAGAACCCGCGCCTGCACCGAGACGTCGAGGGCCGAGGTCGGCTCGTCCAACACGATGCAGTCCGGCTCGGCCGCCAAGGCCCGGGCCAGCGCCACCCGCTGCCGCTGGCCACCCGACAGCACGTGGGGATAGCGGTTCAGGTAGTCGGGCGGGAGACCGACGATCTCCAGCAGCTCGACGACCCTGTCCCGATACTGCCGCCGCGGGACCAGCCGGTGGACGGCGATCGGCAGGACGATGCTCCTGTAGATCGTCCGCTTCGGGTTGAGCGCGGACATCGGGTTCTGCTGCACGAGCTGCAGGCGCCGGCGGAACGGCCGAGACCGGCGGGTCGGCAACGCCTCGCCGTCGAACAATATTTCACCTGCGGTCGGTGGCTCGATGCCAAGCACAAGGTGCCCCAGCGTTGTCTTACCCGAGCCGGACTCACCGACGATGGCGACGCATTCGCCGCGCTCCACCTCGAGGTCGAGGTCACGCAGTGCATGCACGACGGTGTTGCCGACCTGATACGTCTTGGTCAGGCCGCGGACCTCGACGAGCGTCTCAGGCATGGCCCATCGTCGCGTTCTCCGGCTGTTGCTCCGCGTAGAGCACGCAGGCGACCCGCCGGTCGGGGCCGAGCTCGATCAGGGGCGGCCGTGACTTGCACTGCTCCGTCGCATGGGGGCAGCGCGGGTGAAACCGGCAGCCCGGCGGAGGCGTCGTGTAGTCGGGCACATAGCCCGCGATCGATTTCGGCAGCACACCGCCGGTAAGGCGCGGCACGGCGGCGATCAGCGCCTGCGTGTAGGGGTGCTTCGGGTCCTGGAACAGCGCCTCCACCGTCCCCTCCTCGACAATCGTGCCGGCGTACATGACGTAGGCCCGCTCGGCGAATTCTCGCACCACCCCGAGATTGTGGGCAATCAGCAGCAACGCCGCGCCGACCTCCTGCGTCAGCTGGCGCATGAGGCGCAGCGTCTGCTCCTGCACCGTGACGTCGAGCGCCGTGCCCGGCTCGTCGGCCAGCACCAGCTCGGGTCGGTTGACGAGGGCCATGGTGATCAGCACGCGCTGGTTCATGCCGCCGGAGAGCTGGAAGGGGTAGGACGCGAGCACACGGTCGGGATCCTCGATCGCAACCAGGCGCAGGGCGTCCCGCGCGATCTCCAGCGCGTGCCGGTGACCGCGCGCCGTACCGCCGCGCTTGATCACTTCGCTCAGCTGGTCGCCAATCGTGAAGACGGGATTGAGAGCCGCGATCGGGTCCTGAAAGATCATCGAGATGCGGCGGCCACGGATCTCGCGCCAGGCGGTTGCGCTCAGCGTGCGCAGATCCTGGCCGTCGAAGCGGATCGACCCGTCGACATGCAGGTTGCGCTGGTTGAGCAGGCCAAGAACCAGGCGCACGAAGACCGACTTGCCGCAGCCGGACTCGCCGACCAGGGCCACCCGCTCGCCCTTGCGGATTTCCAACGCCACGTCGTTGAGCACGTGGCTGCGCCCCTCGAAAAGGTCGAAGCCGAGGTTGAGGCCCCGCACCTCCAGCGTCGGCACGCCGCTCACAGGTCCACGTCCAGCAGGTCGCGAAGGCCGTCGCCCAGCAGGTTGAAGCCAAGCACCGCAACGAGGATCGCCAGACCCGAGAATACCGGCACCCACCAGTTGTTGGGCAGGAACCGTGCGCCGTCGGCGACCATGGAGCCGAGCTCGGGCGTCGGCGGCTGCACGCCGAGGCCGAGGAAGCCGAGCGACGAGGCGATCAGGATGACAAAGCCCAGGTCGAGCGTCATTTTCGTCAGCAGCGAGGGCACGCAGTTGGGCAGGATCTCGCGTGCCAGGACGTGCACTTGCGAGGCGCCTACGACCTCGGCCGCGACGACATAGCCTTCATGCTTCAGCGCGCGCGTGATGTTGTAAATGAGGCGCGTGTACCACGGCCACCACATGGCCGAGATCGCGATCATCGCGTTGGTCAGCGTCGGCTCCAGGAAGCCCATGATCGCGAGCGCGAGCACCAGCGGCGGCAACGACAGGAACACGTCCGTGACCCGCATGATGATCGTGTCGATCCAGCCGCCGAAATAGCCGGCGACGAGGCCGAGCGTCACGCCGATCGGCACGCAGATAGCCAGCACGACGAGGCCGATCTGCAGCGACACCTGATAGCCGAAGACGACCCGAGTGAAGACGTCGCGCCCGTTTACGTCGGTGCCTAACCAGTAGGTCGCGTTCGGCGGCGCGCTGGCGTTGCGGAAGTCGACGAATGTGCCGACGTGCTCCGGAAACGGCGTGATCAGCGGCGCAAAGACCGCAAGGAACACGAAGCCGGCCACCAGGACGAGCCCGACGGTCGACAGCTTGTTGCGGCTGAACTTGTACCAGGCGCGACTCTTGATGAGCGTGCGCATGGGTGTCACCCGGCCCGCTCGCCCAGCCGGATACGCGGCTCGAGGTAGGCGACGATGAGGTCGATCACGATGTTGATGAGGAGGAAGAACGTCGCGATGACCAGCACCGTGCCGACGATGCCGTTCAGGTCCTTGTGCAGGATCGTCTGCACGCCATAGCGCGCCATGCCGGGCCAGGCGAACACGGACTCGACGAGGAAGGCGTTGCCCAGCTTGACCGCGATGTCCAGGCCCAAGATCGTCAGAGTCGGGATCAGCGCCGGTCTGAGCACGTATTTGCGTGCGACCTTGAACTCGTTGTAGCCGTAGGCCCGCGCCTGCTCGATGTATTGTCGGTCGTAGGACACGGCCACGTTGGCGCGCGTCAGTCGCGCTGCCTGGCCGATCCCGGCGAGCGCCAGGGCCGTTCCCGGCAGGATGATGTGCACGACGGCGTCGCGGAACGTCGCCCATTGGCCGGTCGCCAGGGAATCGATGAGGTAGAGTCCGGTGATCGTCGGCGGCGGGTCGACGCCGGGCGTGAGCCGCCCGGCCACCGGCAGCACGCCGAGGAAATGGGCGAAGATCAGCATCAGGAAGATCGCCCAGACGAAGCTCGGCGTCACCACGCCGAGCAGCGAGAACAGCCGCGCGATATTGTCCAGCGCACCGTCACGAAAGCGGGCGGCCAGCACGCCCAGGGGGATGCCGATGAAGATCATCAGGATCGTCGATATGAAGATCAGCTCCAGCGTCGCCGGCAGCAATTCGACGATATCTCGCAGGACTGGCCGGTTTGTGTAGAGGGAGATGCCGAAGTCCCCTTCGGTCACGCCTTTCAGGAACTCCCAATACTGCACGAACAGCGGCTCGTTGAGATGTAGACGCTCGCGCAGCGCCTCCACTGCCTCCTTCGACGCGTGGGGTCCCAGGGCGATGCGCGCCGGATCACCCGGCACCATGCGGGCGATAACGAAGATCAGGATCGAGACGCCGAACAGCGTGACGACCGCGGCGCCAAGCCGCTTAAGGAGATAACGGTGTGTCTTCAAGGCCCGTGTTCAACGCACAACGGTGAGGGGCCGGCGAGGGGGCCGCCCAAGCGGGCCGCCCCCGTACCGCGATCACTCCATGCTCATGTCCCGAAACGTGAAGTTCAGCCCCATGATACCCTGGTTCTGCGTCGGGTCCTCGAGCCGCGGGATCGACACTCGGTCCAGCTTCGGGAACGTGTTGATCACCTCATAGCCGTAGATCGTCGGCCGCTCGTCGAGGATGAGCTCCGCCAGCTCCTTATAGATGCGCTCGCGCTCCCGTGGGTCCGTCGTCGTCCGGCCCTGTTCCAGCAGCGCGTCCGCCGCCTCGTTCTGGAACCAGGCGGCCTGCGCGAACTGGCCGACGGCGCTCGAGTGATAGGCGGTGAACAGGAACGCGTCGGGGTCCGGCGAGCGAGCGTTGAAGAACAGCTGGTTGACGTGCGGCGTCTGCTCCGCGTCGGCGGTGCGCTCCGTATAGAACACCCACGGATTGCGCACGACCTTGGTCTTGAAGCCGAGTTCCTGGAAGTTCGACGCCATCAGCAGCGCGAAACGCTCCTCCAGCGGCACCTCGGCGATCCAGACGACCTCCAGCTCGTGATCGGCCGGGTTGTACTTGCACTTCGCGAGCTCGGCGCGAGCGGCCTCCATATTCTGCTGCGCGAACGCAGGCAGGGACGCGTCGTGGCCGAGCATGCCCGACACAATCGGACCTTTTGACGGCTGGGCACCCTCGAGGCCAGGCGCGATGTTGGCCTGGCTCCTGAGCCCTTCATAGTCGACGGCCAGGGACAGTGCACGGCGGCAGAACTTGTCGTCCGTCGGCGGCTGCTGCGTGTTCAGGCTGATAAAGAACTGGGCGAGGCCCGATTCCTGGGCCATGCCGCCGCTCTCGAAGTCGGCGATCGAGCGCTTCAGCTCCGGGCTCAGCCACTGGCTGGCGATGTCGTGCTCCCCACGGCCCATCAGCGCCAGCACCGTGCTGCCTTCGAGCCCGTAGCTCAGCCGTACGGTGTCGGGCGCCTCCGCCGGCACGCCGAGGAAATAGTCGTCGAACCGCGCCAGCACGGTCAGTGACTGCGGGTCATGGGACTCGACCTGGTAGGCACCGGTGCCGGCCGAGCTCGCGTTCAGATAGGCTTGCCCGTAGTCACCGAATTCACCGAAGTCGCCGTCCTGCTGGTTGGCCCGGACGGTCTGGCTGTCGACGATACCCAGGCGCGTCAGCGCCGCCATGAATGGTGCGAACGGGGCTTTGAGCGTGATGCGAACCGTACGCTCGTCGATCGCCTCCGTCCCGGCGACCGCGCCCGCGAACAGGCCGGAGTTCCCTTGAGCGAGAGTGAGCATGCGGTCCAGCGAGAAGACGACATCTTCCGCCGTCAGCTCGTTGCCGCTGTGGAACTTCACGCCACTGCGCAGCTTGAACGTGTAGACCGTGCCATCTTCGTTGATCTCGAAGCTCTCGGCCAAGTGCGGTGCAAAGCCCGGGCCACCGGGGTCCGGCAGCACCAGTGTGTCATAGGCGTTGTAGAGCAGGATTGAATCGGCATAGTCGCGCCCCTTCGCCGGGTCCAGCTCGCCGACGGCGACCTCGTCCAGCCGGAGCACGTCCGCGGCCTGCGGGGCGCTGGTCAGGGCACCTGACAGCGCGATCACGCTCGTCGCGAACACGGCCTTCATCATGTTTCGCATGGTTCCGTTTGACCTCCCTGTTTCGCCGGCCCGGCGCCGGCCATTTTTCCAGCGCGCGTCCGTGAGAGCCGCGGCGCGCGGAGGAGCAGTCGTTGCACTAAGAAGACCACATTTTGGATTCTCCGAGCAACCGGGGCCGCCCTTCCGAAGCCGGTTCCTAGTCCGGTTCCGACGACCCGCCCGCGACTGCCCGTGCGCCGACGGGCGGCGTCCCGCTGAACAGGCCCCATCGGGCGATCTCCTCGTCCGGCGGCGGCGCGTTGCCCCAGCGCCGGCTCGGCCGCCAGCCGAAGCGCTGCGCCGTGTCGGCCAGGAACTCGGCATACTTGAACGACGCCTGCAGAGCATCGATCACCGGGACTCCAAGCTCTTGTTGCATGGTCTCGTGGAAGCCGAAGATCGCGCTGCAGCCGAGCACCAGCGCTTCTGCGCCGTCCTCCTCGACGCATTTGCGGCCGACCTCGAGCAGTCGTTCCGACGTGTCGTTGGCGCCGTGGACGTCATGCACGCCCACATCGATCGGCCTGAGCGACGCCAGCGCGTGGTCATAGCCATAGAGGCGCACGTTCTCGCGCATCTTGGGGATCCATTTGCTCTGGCCAACGATGATGGAGAACGTGTTGCCGAGCGTCTTGGCAATTGTCGTCGCCGACTCGCAAGGCGCCGTCACGATCATGTTGCCGGAAATCTCCCGCGCCTCGCGCAGCGCCGGGTCGTAGAAGCACGAGATGACCATGGCGTCGTACGTGTCGCGGGCGGCGTAAGCGTGGCGCACGATGTCGGGCACGATCATCGCTTCGTAGGCATGGTATTCCAGATGCTGTGGTCGGTCGGCCGGCAGCGAGATCAGGTCGACGTCGGTGTCGGGTCGCCGGGCGGCGTCCAGGATGCGCGCCCGGTCGTCATTGAAGACATCCGTGCCAATGGCAGTGAGGTATAGTATGCGCATCGCCGATCGGCCCTCCCGTTGTGGACAGCACGGCGGCGCCCGGTTTATTCACAACGCATCGCCGCAAAGAATGGTACCAAAACACAGGGAGGATTCCCAATGACGGTGCCAATCGTGTTTCGCAATGGCCGCGTCGTCGACGCGCAAGCGCCGGAGCCGCGCGAAGGCCTGAACATCGTCGTCGAAGACGACCGCATACGTGAGGTCACGGACGAGCCGGTGCGCTTATCGGAAGCCCGCGAGATCGACCTCGGGGGCCGCGTGCTGATGCCCGGCCTCATCGACTGCCACAATCACATCTACCTCTCCGAGCTCAACCTACGAAAGCTCGCCGAGGTGCCGCTGACGCTAATGGCAGCGGGCGCGGTCACCACCATGCGCGGCATCCTCGACCGCGGCTTCACGACGATTCGCGACGCCGGCGGCGCCGACTGGGGCATTCGCGAGGCCGTCGAGCGCCGCATGCTGGCCGGCCCGCGCATGTTCATCGCCGGCCGCTCGCTGACCCAGACCGGCGGTCACGGCGATCAGCGCCTCCGCACCGAGACCGAGGTCGAGCCGTGCGGCTGCTCCAACGCTTTGTCCTTCACAAAGGCGATCGCCGACGGCGTGCCGGAGGTGCGCAAGGCGGCACGTGAGGAACTGCGCAAGGGCTCGAACCAGATCAAGATCATGATTTCCGGCGGCGTCGCGTCGCCGAGCGATCCGCTGGAGTCGCGCCAATACTCAGGCGAGGAGATTCGCGCCATCGTCGAGGAAGCAGAGTCCTGGGGCACCTACGCCATGGCGCACGCCTACACGGCCGATGCCGTCAACCACGCGGTGTCGAACGGCGTCCGCACGATCGAGCACGGCAACCTGATCGACGCCGACGCCGCACGCCTGATGAAGGACAAGGGCGCCTACATGGTGCCGACGCTCGTCACCTACGACGCCATGGAACGCCACGGCGCCGAGCTCGGCCTGCCGCCGGTCAGCCAGGAAAAGCTGAAGGTCGTGCTCGAGGCCGGGCTGCGCTCCATCGAGATCTGCAAGGAGGCCGGCGTGCCGATGGGCCTCGGGACGGACCTGCTCGGCCCGTTGCAGATCGAACAGTCCCGCGAGTTCCTCATCCGGGCGGAGGTGTTGTCGCCGCACGAGGTGATCTGCCAGGCCACGCGCGTCAACGCCGAGATCCTCAACAAGTCGGGTGAGCTCGGCATCATCGCCGAGGGCGCGCTCGCCGACATGCTCGTCGTCGACGGCAACCCCCTCGACGACCTCGGTCTGCTGCAAGACCAAGGGGCGCACCTGGCGGCAATCATGAAAGGAGGCGAGTTCCACAAGAACCAGCTGAACGCGTGACAGGCCCGATGAGCGCAGCGCCATCGCTCCTCTCTGCCGGTGATGAGTACGGACGGCCTGTAACTCCACCGCTGATTTCGCAGTTCAATCGCGAAAGTAAGTCTCGAGGCGTGCCGCGCGCGCCTCTTTGTGGGCAGCGATTGTGGCCGCATCCATATCCGAATGCGGCCGCGGTTCGAGTTTCCAGCGGCCGTAAGTGTCGACACCCCGCACGAGCATCGCGGACTCTGCGTTCGACGCCGGCGTCATGCAGGTTGGCATGTAGGTGACGACAACGTTGATGCGCCGCTCGTCTGTTCGATTGGGTCCAGACGCGTGCAACGTCCTGCAGTTGAAGAACGCAGCCTCTCCAGGTTGGAGGTTGACGAAGTCCGCCTGCTCCTCGTCCACGTTGTGATCCGCGCGGGCCTCCCGCAGCGTCAGGCCATCGGATTTCGATCCGCTGATATGGCGCAAGTCCCCCAGCCTGTGGGAACGCGGCGAGAACCGTAAGGTACCGTTCTCCGGCCGCGACGAAGTCAATGCGTGCCATCCGCGAACAAGCTGATCGGGCCGGTCTACGCCCGTATACACGCTGTCCTGATGCCACGGGATCGCGTAGTCGGAATGCGGCTCCTTCACGAACACGCCCACCGTCCAAACCAGAATATCCGGCCCAATGAGGTCTTCGACCACATCTAGCGATCGTTCGTTGTGAACGATCTCATCGACCCACGTGAACAGCAGATGGGCCTTGAAGCGATAGAGCTCATGCTCCCGACCCGCATATTGTGCCGCGAGATCGCTCTTCTCGAATGCCTCGAGCCGGCGCCGAAGGCCACGTGCGCGATCGCTGGACATGGCGTGACACGGAAAAACGTAGCCCAGTTCCCGGAACCGATCGAGTTGTGCGGGACTTAGGGCTTTCATCTGGCGGCCGCTCACCCTAACTCTCCACCTTCCCCCGGTGTACGTCGATGAAGTGAGGATGGTAGTCGTGCTTCTCGATCGCCACGTCGATCAAGCAGGGCACGCCCGCCTCGTTCGCTTCGCGTGCAGCCGCAACGGTGTCATCGACCTCTTCCGGCCTTGTCACCGTCATCCCATTGCACCCTTGTGCCCGCGCGATGGCCGCAAAATCGGGCGACACCTTGAAGTCGGTCGCGACGTGGTCTTGTCCCCGCAGCACCTGTGTGTACTGCACCCAACCTAGCGCACGGTTGTTGAGCACGATCCAGGTGATCCCGCAGTTCCATTCGGCGGCCGTCGCCAGCTCCATCATGGCCATCTGCATGGCCCCGTCGCCGGCGAAGCACACGACCTTCTTGTTTGGGTGCGCGAGCTTGGCGCCAATCGTGCCGGTTACGCCCATGCCCATGGCCGTCTGCTCCGCCATCGGCACGCAGTCGCCGACGTCCAGCACCCGGTAATAGGGCCAGTAATAGCACCAGAGATCGGCACCGCCATTCTCCTTCACCAGGATCGTGTCGTGATCGAAAATCCGGTTCACCGCCGCGACGACCTGGCGGGCGCGAATCGGCGTGCAATGCCGAGCTGCGTCGGCTTCCACCGCAGCTTGATGCGCGCGTTGCGCGTCGGTGATCTTGGTGACGCGCGCGTCGCGGGCGGCCTTGTCGACGAGAGGCTCCAGCGCGTCGCGGAGGTCTGCGAGACCGCAAGCCGCATCGCCGATGAGTGCTGCATCAGGCCGCCAGTTCATGCCGATCGTGCCGGCATCGACATCCAGCTGCACGAGTTTCGCGCCCTTCGGCCGGGATTGCCATGAGTTGGTCGAGAATGCCTCGAGCCGCGTACCGACGGTCAGGAGCAGGTCAGCGTCGAAGTAGTAGGCCTTGCCAACCTCGGTGAAATACAGCCCGACCAGACCAAGGAACAGATCGGCATCCTCGCCAATGACGCCGCGCCCTCCCGCCGTCACGAACACGGGCATTCCCGCGAGCTCACTCAAACGCTGCACCTCTGCGGCGGCACCCGAGCTGACGGCGCCGCTCCCGCACAGCATCAGGGGTCGCTTCGCGGCGGCGATAATCTTGGCTGTGGCGGCGACATCTCGAGCGGCGGGGCGCGTCCGTGCGGCAACAGGCAGCCTCGCGTAGTCCGGGATCTCCGCCGGCAGAAGCCCGATATCCGACGGCACCTCGATGAACGCGGGGCCTGGCCTGCCAGAGGTCGCAAGATGGAAAGCCCGCTCCATCACCCACGGGGTTTTGGAGGGCGTGGTGATTCTGGTGGCCCATTTGGTCACGGGACGCATCAGCGCCATGGCATCGAGTTCCTGAAACGCGCCCATTCCGTCGTGAGCGTCGACGACTCCGTTGGCAATGGCAATGACCGGAACGGAGCCACTTGCCGCTTCCAGCAAGCCCGTCGCGAGGTTCGTGATCCCAGGCCCCGGATTGGAGAAGCACACACCGGGTCTGCCGCTGATCCGCGCATAGGCGTAGGCACAGGCGACCGCGGACGGCTCGTTCCGCACCAGAACGAACTTGATGCTGGTATGCGCGTGAAGATCCTCGATCAAGTGGCGCGGGTTGCCCGGCAGACCGAAGACATAGGCGACGCTCTCGGCCTCGAGTGCCTGCGCGACAGAGAACCATGGCGTCGAGACCGGCAATCGATCCTTCCCAACTATCCTGGACCCGGTGCGATGGCCAAGTTACTGACCGTCGTGGTCATTAGGGATTCAGCCTGATTGGTTCGTGCATCACGTGGTTCTGGTTGCGGAACAACAGCCGCACCCGATACCTGCCGGACTTGCCGAAACCATCCTTTGCCGCGGTCAACACCACGGAATGTTGATCATGGCGCAGGAATTTGAAGTAGCCTTGATCATCGGCGGTCGTGGCATCGATCTTGTTCAGCGACACAATCGTTTGCTCCGAAAGCTGCACCTCGGCCCCTGCGGCTGGAGCGTCATCCGGCCCAATGACCTGGCCTTTCAAGATGCCGTCGTTGTTGCCCGCGATGTAGGCGTTCCATAACAGGATCACGACGGCGATGCCGCCAAACGTGAGCGTGAATCGGTTTACAAGCCAAGTCCTGGACATATCGACAACGCCGTTCTAGCCCTTCCGGGCTCCGGAGGTCAGGCCACGGATGAATTCCTTCTGGGCCAACAGGAACACCAGCAATCCGGGCGCCAGGACCATGACCGAGAACGCGTAAAGCGATCCGGTCGTATCCTCGAAATAGGACTGGAAGGTCGACAGGCCGAGCGGCAGGGTCTGCATCTCGACCTGGCGAATGATCATCAGCGGCCACAGGAAGTCGTTCCACGACCAGATGAAGGAAAGAATAACGTTGGTTGCCACGGCCGGTTTGGCGAGCGGCAACATGATCTTGTAGATGATCTTCCACTCGGAAAGACCGTCGATCCTCGCGGCCGCGACGAGCGAATCCGGGACTGCGTCGAAGCTGGCCTTGAAGACGAATATCAGCACGATATGCGAGAAGGCGGGCAGCGCCAGACCAAGATGGGTGTTCAAGAGTCCCAGCTCCCGCGTGACCAGATAGGCGGGAATAATCGTCGCGTGAAACGGTATCATCATGCTTGAGAGCAGGATCAGGATGATCAGGCGCTTGCCCACAAAATGCCGCGTCAAGGCGTAACCTGCCATGGCGTTAAGGACCAGATTGGCAATGATCGTCATCCCGGCCACTATCACGCTGTTCAGGAAAAATCGCGCGAAAGGAATGAAGTACCATGCGTCGACGAAGTAATACGGATTGGGATCCTGCGGCAGGACCGCCGGCGGGTAGTTGAATAGATTCTCGCCGGTCAGGCTGGTCTTGATGACCCAGTAAAACGGTACCAGCATGACGAAGCAGACGCCAATGAGGGTAAGATGGATCGGCCAGTGCCGATAGTTGTTCACGACACGGCTGCTCATTCGCTTATGTCCACCTTTCCCGCCTCGCCGCCGGTCATCAGATTGGCAACGACGGCGATCGCCACGAAGAAGAGGAACATGATCACGGTCAGCGCGCCGGCGTAGTCAAATTGCGTGAGCGTGAAAGCGGCTTTGTAGATGTATGTGATCAGCAACTCAGTCGCATGCCCGGGACCGCCATTGGTCATGACGAAGATGAGGTCGAAGCTGGTGAACGAAGCGATGATGCCGATGATGAGGCATAGAAAAATCGACGGTCGCAGCAGCGGTAAAGTGATGCGATAGAACCGCACCCATTTGCTGGCGCCATCGATCGCCGCGGCCTCATACAAGTGATCCGGAATGTTCTGCAACCCCGTGAGCAGTATGATCATAAAGAAGCCCAGGATTTGCCAAATCGCCGCAGCCATGACCGAGGGCAGTGCGCTGGAGAATGTCTCGAGGAAGGCAATCGGCTGATCGATGATCCCGAGACTGCGAAGGATGAAATTGAACAAGCCGACCTTCTCGTCATAGAGCCATCCCCAGATGATGCCGACACCAACGGCCATCAGCGGGTAGGAGAGAAAGATCAGCGTCCGATACAAACCGCGCCCCTTGATCTGGGCGTGGACCTGCAACGCCAGCACCAGCGCGATGACAATGCCAATCGGTGCCGTCAGCATGTAGATGAGCGTGTTCTTGAGCGCCGACCGAAACACATCATCGAACAGGAACATCTCTTCGTAATGGTAGAGCCCGGCAAATTCCGCGGCCTGTGTTGGCGACCAGAATTGGAAAGAGAGAGCGAAGTTCCAGCCCAGCGGGATCAGTCGGTACAGTAGGAAGACGATCAGCGCCGGCGTCAGGAAGGCGTAGGTGAGCAAGAATCGCCGGTGGCGCCGCTTTGCGATCAACGGCTTCCGCAGCCGCGCCGGCGTCTCGACAAGAGTGGTATCCTGTATCTCTGTTGCCATGATCCGATAGGCCGTCGGCGGGCGCGACCATCAAGTGTGGGCGCCAGGACGACGGCGCCCACACCGATGCCAGGAACTACCGGCGCCGGAGGGCGCGATTGACGTTGCGCTCGGCTTCCGCTATCGCCTCGGCTGGGTCCTTCTGACCCAGCAACGCGGCCTGTATCGGCGGCCAGAACGCCTCCTTTATGCGCGCGTCCTTCGGCGTCACCCAATTGCCCGTTGCGCGGTCCATGTTCTCCAGCGACAGCCGCAATGTGTCGGCCTTCAGCGGATCTTCCTGTTCGATTCGGGCAATCAACTGCTCGTCGACGTTCTTGTTGAGTGTCAGTATCGTGAACGTGTCGGCCATGACGCCTTGCCACTTGTCGCTGGTGGCGATTTTTATGAAGTCCCAGGCCTCGTCTGGATACTTCGTCGACTTGGAAATGCCGAAGCCATGGGCATTCGGCGTGCCCCAGCCGCCGGGCCAGGGAACGACACCGAGCGTGTCGGAGCTGACCCAGTCCGCTCGCCCAGCGACCCAGAACAGGGCCGCACCATGCGCCTGGTACATGGCGATATCGCCAGCCGCGAACGCATCGTTCGGCTCCACCCAGCGGCCGGTCCAGGCAATCTTGTTGATGTGCCCGGCCTGCGTCGCCTCCGACAGGCGGGTCAACACATCCAGCATCTCCGGCGTGTTGAATGCTGCCTCTTTCAGGTCCGGCGTCAGCAGTTCGACGCCGTTCATGGCGAACAGCGGCCAATAGAGCCAGTCGAAGTTCAATGTGATAAAGCCGCTCTTCTCATCGCCGGAAAGCTTATTGATATGGTCGAGGAACTGATCGAAGTTCTCCGGCGGCCCGCCGAGGCCGGCCTCCGCAAACATCGACTTGTTGTAGATCAACAGGGACTTCGAGAAGTAGTAAGGCAGCATGAACTGCCGCCCTTCCATTTGCCACAGCGGCAGACCTTCCTGGTTGAACCGCGCCGCCACATCCGGGTCGCGTTCAAGATACGGCGTCAAGTCGACCAGGCCGTCATTAGCCGCGTATTCGGCCCACAGCATGCCCTGGACGTCGATGATATCAGGCGCCGTTCCGGCCACGACTTGGGTTTGATAGAAGGTCGCCCACTCCGTCCCCTTCTTATCCAACCACTCGACCGTGAAGTCGGGGTGAAGTTCCTCGAAATCAGCGATCCAGCCACGAAACTTCTCTTCATAGACTGGCAGATTCCAAGTGAGCAACGTAAGCTTCTTCTTCTCCTGTGCGAACGTCTCACCTGCCGTCAGCACCGCGCCCATAAC
>JBHICL010000036.1:0-14203 GCA_046759605.1 Alphaproteobacteria bacterium
TACGACGGCCTCATCGAGGTCATGGGCGGGCCCGCCACCCCCGGCGTCGGCTGGGCCGGGGGCATCGAGCGGCTCGCCATGCTGGCGCGGGGGGTGCCCGAGCCCACCCGGCCAGTGGCGCTGGTGCCCGTGGGCGCGGATGCGGAGCGCCTGGCCGTGCGTCTCGCGCACGAGCTCCGTGCGCACGGCTTCACGGTCGATCTCGGCTACCGCGGCAACCTGACGCGCCGCCTGAAGCGGGCGAACAAGCTGAAGGCCCGCGTCGCGGTCTTGCTCGGCGAGGACGAGCTGCGCCAGGATGCCGCCACCCTGCGCGATCTGGACAGCGGAGAGCAGGTCGTGGTGCCGATGGCCGAGCTGAAGGACCGCCTCGCACCCTTCCGCTAGAGACGGAAATGGACGATCAGGCGAAATCGCCGGCCCAGCTCGTCGTGGTCGGCGCCAACCACCGCACAAGCACGGCCGCCCTGCGCGACCGGCTGTTCGTCGAGGACGCCGAGGTCCCGCGGTTTCTCGCCGAGCTGGTACGGCGGGGCGTGCAGCAGTGCTTGGTCATGTCGACCTGCGACCGGGTCGAGGTCCAGGGCGCCGACCCGGCGCCGGCGGCGGCGGGGCGGATCATCGCCGATGCGCTCCTGGAGCGGGCCGGTGGCAACGAGGCGAGCCTCGCCGGACAGCTCTACGTGCTCACGGACGACGAGGCGCTGAGACAGCTGTTCGCAGTCCCGGCCAGCCTGGACAGCATGGTCGTGGGCGAGCCCCAGGTGCTGGGCCAGGTTAAGGCCTGCCACCGCGTCGCGCGCGAAGCCGGCACCACGGGACCGGAGCTCGAAGCGGCGCTGCAGGCGGCGTACGCGGCCGCCAAGCGGGTCCGCAGCGAGACCTCCATCGGCCGCGGTCCGGTTTCCCTCGCGGCATCGGCGGTGCAGGTCGCTCGCGACGTCCACGGCGAGCTGGGGCGATGCTCGGCCTTGCTGGTGGGCCCCGGCGAGCTGGGTGGGCTGGTGCTGGAGCAGTTCCAGCGCGGCGGCCTGGGGCGCCTCACCGTCGCCGGGTCCACACGGGCGCGCGCGGAGGCGGCCGGACGGCGGCTGGGCTGCACGGCGGTGACCTACGACGAGCTTGAACGAACCCTTGCCGGCGCCGATGTTATCATCGCGGCCGCCGGCACCGGGCATGCGCTCATCGATGCCGAGATGGTCGAAAGAGCGCTCACCCGGCGCCGACGCCGCCCCATCTTCCTGGTCGATGCCGCCGTTCCGGGCGACATCGATCCGCTGGTCGACGGGGTGGAGGACGCCTTCCGCTATGACCTCGACGATCTGGAGAAGGTCGCCCGGGAGGGGCGAAATGCCCGGGAAGGCGCGGCCCGCAAGGCGTGGGAGATACTCGAGCACGAGATCGGCGCGTTCCACCGCGAGCGCCAGGGCAGGGCCGCGGTGCCGGTCCTGACCCAGCTCAGACGGCACTTCGAAGCCGTCCGCGCCGAGGTGCTGGCGAAGAGCGGCTCCGCCGACGCCGAGCAGGCGACGCGACTGCTGGTCAACCGGTTGCTGCACGGTCCTTACGAGGTGCTGCGTCGGGCGGCGGCGGACGATCCGGAGTGCGACGCCATGGAGGACGTGACGAAACGCCTGTTCCGGCTCGACGGGGCGGAGGCCGACGGCGGTGAGGAGAGCGAGAAGTGAGCCTCGAGGAAAAGTTGGACCGGGTTGTCGCACGGCACGAGGAGCTCGCTACAACGTTGGCGCGGCAGCAGACGATCGAGCCGCGCGAATACGCCCGTCTGTCGAAGGAGTATGCCGACCTCACCCCGGTGGTCGATCGCATTCGCGCGCTCAGGACGCTGCGCACCGAGAGGCAGGGGCTTGAGGAGATCCTGGCGGCAGAGGACACCGATCGGGACATGCGCGCGCTCGCGGAGGAGGAATTCCGGGGCCTGGACGAGCGCGAGCCGGCGCTGGTGCAGCAGCTGAAGCTGATGCTGCTGACCAAGGACAAGGCCGACGAGAAGGACGCGATCATCGAGATCCGTGCCGGCACCGGCGGCCAGGAGGCGGCCCTGTTCGCAGGCGACCTGTACCGCATGTACCAGCGCTACGCCGAGCTCCATGGCTGGAAGACCGATCTCATGGGGCTGAACGAAACCGATATCGGGGGTGTCAAGGAAGTCTCGTTCGCGGTCAGTGGCCGTGACGTGTTTTCCCGGCTCAAGTTCGAGTCCGGCGTGCATCGCGTCCAGCGGGTGCCAGCGACGGAGAGCAGCGGCCGCATCCACACCTCGGCGGCGACCGTGGCCGTGCTCCCCGAGGCCGAGGAGGTGGATGTTCAGATCGAGGACAAGGACCTGCGAATCGACACCTATCGCTCGTCCGGCCCCGGCGGTCAGTCGGTCAACACGACGGACAGCGCCGTCCGCATCACGCACCTCCCGAGCGGCATCGTCGTCATCCAGCAGGACGAGAAGTCACAGCACAAGAACAAGGCGAAAGCCATGAAGGTGCTGCGCGCCCGGCTTTACGAACACGAGTGGCGCGAGCGCCAGGCCGAACGGGCCGCCGAGCGGAAGAGCCAGGTGGGAACTGGCGATCGCTCCGAAAGGATCCGGACATACAACTTCCCGCAGGCCCGGGTTACCGACCACAGGATCAACCTGACGATGCACAAGCTCGACAAGGTCCTGAGCGGCGAGGCCCTGGACGAGATCATCGACGCCCTGGTCACCGAGGACCAGGCGGCGCGCCTGGCGGAGGAAGCATGACAGCTTCCACGGCGACGAGCGGGAGCGGCACGAGCGTAGCCGTGGCGCTCGCGGCCGCGACGCGGCGGCTCGCGGCGGCCGGGATCGAGCACGCGCGGCTCGACGCCCGGCTGCTGGTCGCGCGGGCCGCGGGCGTCGCCGTGGAGGACCTGATCAGGGACCCGGCCAGAGAGCTGACCTCGCGGGAGCACCGGGCGCTCCAGGGTCTCGTGGGACGCCGGGCGCGCCGCGAGCCCCTGGCGCACATCACGGGCCGGCGCGAGTTCTGGTCCTTGGAGCTTGCGGTCTCCCGCGAGGTGCTGACGCCCCGGCCCGAAAGCGAGACGCTCGTCGACGCGGTCCTCGAACGGCTCCCGGACCGCAACAGCGGCGTTCGCATCCTCGATCTCGGCACGGGCAGCGGATGTCTGCTTCTTGCCCTGTTGAGCGAACTTGTCCACGCCACAGGCGTCGGCGTGGATAGGAGCGAGGCGGCGCTGTCCGTGGCCCGTTGGAACGCACGGCGGCTTGGACTCGCCGGACGCGCGCACTTCGTCGTCGGCGACTGGGGCACGGCGCTCACGGGGGCTTTCGACGTCATGATGTGCAACCCGCCATACGTTCCCAGCGGTCTCCTTTCGCGGCTGATGCCCGAGGTTTCCGCGAACGAGCCGCGCTTGGCGCTGGATGGCGGGCCGGACGGCCTGTCCGCTTATGGGGCGGTGCTGGCCGACGTGAGGCGCCTCATGGCGCCCGACGGCCTTGCCGCGCTCGAGGTCGGGCAAGGGCAGCGGCGCGCCGTCGCGGCGCTCGCCGAAGGCGCGGGGCTGGCGCTCGCCGGTGTGAGGGACGATCTGTCGGGGACCGAGCGGTGCCTTGTCGTCTCATGCGTGAAATAAATGACTTTTGAGCAAAAAAGGCTTGGAAAGCGCTGCGTTAATGAATAGGTTTCGTGTGCCGGACGCGTCGCATAAAGCTTTTTTAAACTGCGATGCGACTAGCTTCCCGGATACCGGCTGTCGGCACTCCGCTCCAGCATCCTGTGGGCCGATTAGGGTTTGAGACGGCCGCAGCATGCCACCAGCCCTGGGGAAGCTCGCCAAATCTGGCTTGTAGGGGGAAATGAGACAAAACCCAAACGCGAAACGAACTCGCGGTCGCGGCGGGCGCAAGATCAGCCACCCGCGCAGTCATGTGATGGACAGCAACGGCCCGAGCGTTAGGGTCCGCGGCAACGCCTTGCAGATCTTCGAGAAGTACCAGCAACTGGCCCGGGATGCCTCCGCCGGCGGCGACCGGGTGGCGGCGGAGAACCTGCTGCAGCATGCCGAGCACTACTACCGGCTCGCCAACTTGAACGGGCCCAGCAGCGTCTACGAGCGCAGGCCCCGCGACAACGGGGCGGACGGCGCTCAGCCCGTGGTGGCCGCTCGGCACGACGCCGCGCCGGAGAGCCCGGAAGGCGGCGTGCAGCCGGAGACCGGGGAGGCGATCTCGGGGCAGATCGAGCCGGTCGAGGCCTAGGCGCCTCAACCGGATCCTTGCCGCACCGCATTACCGACCGCAAGCGACCCCGGGCCGTCGAGGCACCGCGCCCGCCAATGCGGGCACGGCGAAGGGCTCCGGCGACACCCCGACTCCCCCCTATCTTCCCTTGTGCGGCCAGGAGCACACACCATATAGACCCTTGGGATCGCCGTGGGTCGAGGCGCAAGGCCAGTCACGACCGCGGAGGTCCGGCCTTCTGTTGATGGATGCCATGCATCGGGTCCGTCGTGCACGTCCTGCCACGAACCAAGGGGGACGATAGGAGGGTGAGAGCATGAGCTTCGACCAATACACGGAGCGGGCGCGCGGCTTCGTGCAGGCCGGGCAGGATGTCGCCCGGCGCCTGGACCACCAGCAATTCCTGCCCGAGCACCTCCTCAAGGCGCTGATCGAGGACGAGGAGGGACTGTGCGCCAACCTGATTCGCTCCGCCGGTGGCGATCCGGCCCGTCTCGCCGAGGACGTCGAGGCGGCACTCGCGAAGCAGCCGAAGGTCAAGGGCGCCGCCCCCGGGGGCCTCTACCTCGCCCGCGAGACGGGTCAGGTCTTCGACGCCGCCGAGAAGCTGGCCGAGAAAGCGGGCGACAGCTATGTGACCGTGGAGCGGCTGTTGTTGGCTCTGTCGATGGCCTCGGGAACGGACGCGGCCCGTATCCTGGCCAACGCCGGCACGTCGCCGCAGTCGATAAACGCCGCCATCGAGAAACTGCGGAAGGGGCGCACGGCGGACACGGCGAGCGCGGAGGCCAGCTACGACGCGCTCAAGAAGTACGCTCGTGATCTCACCCAGGCCGCACGCGAAGGCAAGCTCGACCCGGTCATCGGCCGTGACGAGGAGATCCGACGCACGGTCCAGGTGCTGTCGAGGCGCACCAAGAACAATCCAGTGCTGATCGGCGAGCCCGGCGTCGGTAAGACTGCGATCATCGAGGGGCTGGCGCATCGGATCGTGAAGGGCGACGTCCCCGAAAGCCTTCGCAACCGACGCCTTCTTTCCCTGGATCTGGGCGCGTTGGTTGCCGGCGCGAAATTCCGCGGCGAGTTCGAGGAGCGCCTCAAGGCGGTGTTGCAGGAGATCACCGCCGCCGAGGGCGAGGTCGTGCTCTTCATCGACGAGCTGCACACCCTGGTGGGCGCCGGCGCCGCCGAGGGCGCCATGGACGCCTCGAACATGTTGAAGCCGGCGCTGGCGCGCGGCGAGCTGCACTGCGTCGGGGCCACCACGCTCGACGAGTACCGCAAGCGTCTGGAAAAGGACGCGGCGCTCGCGCGTCGGTTCCAGACCGTCTTCATAGCCGAGCCCGGCGTCGCCGACACCATATCCATCCTGCGTGGGCTCAAGGAGAAATACGAGCTGCACCACGGCGTGCGGATCACCGACGGCGCGCTGGTGGCCGCGGCAACGCTCGGCAACCGCTATATCACGGACCGATTTCTGCCGGACAAGGCCATCGACCTGGTGGACGAGGCCGCCTCGCGGCTGCGCATGGAGGTCGATTCGAAGCCCGAGGAGATCGACGAGCTGGACCGCCGGATCATCCAGCTGAAAATCGAGCGCGAGGCGCTCAAGAAGGAATCCGATCCCGCCTCGAAAGAGCGGCTTTCAAAGCTCGAACGGGAGCTGGCCGAGTTCGAGCAGCAGTCGAGCGACCTCACGGCGGTCTGGCAGGCGGAGAAGGAAAAGCTCGCCGGCGCCCACCGCCTCAAGGAGGAGCTCGATCAGGCCCGTATCGAGCTCGAGATCGCGCAGCGAGAAGGCCACCTGGAACGGGCCGGGGAGCTGGCCTACGGCATCATCCCGAAACTCGAAGCGCGGCTCGCGGAGGCCAATGGAGCCTCGGGACAACGCATGCTCGACGAGGAGGTGAAGGACACCGACATCGCCTCGGTCGTGTCGCGCTGGACAGGAATTCCCGTGGACAGAATGCTGGAAGGCGAGCGCGAGAAGCTCGTGCACATGGAGGAGCACATCGCCAGGCGCGTGATCGGTCAGCATGAGGCCATCTCCGCCGTGGCCAATGCCGTCAGGCGGGCGCGGGCGGGGCTCCAGGACAGCCAGCGGCCCATCGGGTCTTTTCTGTTCCTCGGGCCGACCGGTGTCGGCAAGACCGAGCTCACCAAGGCGCTGGCCGAGTTCCTCTTCGACGACGAGCACGCCATGGCCCGCATCGACATGTCCGAATACATGGAGAAGCATACGGTCGCGCGACTCATTGGCGCCCCGCCGGGCTACGTGGGCTACGAGGAAGGGGGCGCGCTCACCGAGACGGTGAGGCGGCGGCCCTATCAGGTCATTCTGTTCGACGAGGTGGAGAAGGCGCATCCGGATGTCTTCAACATCCTGCTCCAGGTGCTCGACGACGGCCGGCTAACGGACGGTCACGGCCGAACGGTTGATTTTCGCAACACACTCATCGTGCTGACATCGAACCTGGGCAGCGAGTTCCTCGCCAGCCAGCCGGAGGGCGAGGATTCGGATGTGGTGGGCGAGCAGGTCATGGCGTCGGTGCGGGCCGCGTTCCGACCGGAGTTCCTGAACAGGCTGGACGAGATCCTGCTGTTCCACCGCCTCACGCGGGAGCAGATGTCGGGCATCGTCGACATCCAGCTGGACGTGGTGCGCGCGCTGCTCGCGGAGCGCAAGATCGCGCTGGAGCTCGACGACAAGGCGCGAGCCTGGCTCGCCAATGCCGGCTACGACCCCGTCTACGGTGCCCGGCCACTGAAGCGCGTGATCCAGCGCGAGCTGCAGAACCCGCTGGCATCCCAGATCCTGGCCGGTCGCGTCGGCGAGGGGGACCTGGTCAAGGTGTCGGTCATGAACGGCGGCCTGGCCATCAACGGCGAAACCGTAGCCGAGGCGGCCGCGTAACAACTGGGCCACCTTGCCGCGGTCGCGAGGCGGTCTGTCGACTACTGAGCGCTGGGGGTCGTACCCGCGAGCAGAACGGTCGCGCGCAGGTCCTCGAACCGCCGGTCGAGCTCGGCGCGATGGGCCTGGAAACGGTCCAGCTCGGCGCCCGCAAGCTTCACGCCGCTGGGAAGCTTGAGCTTCAGCGGGTCGATCTTGACGCCGTCACGGATGACCTCGTAGTGCAGGTGGGGGCCGGTGGAGCGGCCGCTCGAGCCGACATAGCCGATGACCTGACCCTGCCGGACCCGCGAGCCCCTCTTCATGCCCCGGGCATAACCCTTCATATGCGCGTAGGCGGTCTGGTAGGTGCCATTGTGCCGGATGCGGATATAGCGTCCGTAACCCCCTTTGCGGCCGATCTCGACGATGCGTCCGTTACCGGCGGCATAGATGGGCGTTCCCCGCGGTGCGGCGAAGTCGGCTCCGGTGTGGAGCTTGGTGTAGCCGAGGATCGGGTGCCTCCGGTTGCCGAAACGCGACGATAACCGCGCCCCGTCGATGGGGGTTTTCATCAGCGCCTTGCGAACGCTTTCGCCGTTCGCATTGAAATAGTCCGTCGTGCCTTCGGCGGTCGTGTACAGATAGAGCGGGAGCTCGCGCCCACTAAGGGTCAGCTTCGCGTACTGAATGTCGCCGTCGTGGACCGGACGGCCCGCCTCGTCGAAGGACCGTTCGAACATGAGCTCGAAGCCATCCCCGGCGCGGAGCTCACGCTGAAAGTCGACGTCGAAGCTGTAGACCTGTATCAGCCGGATCAAAACCGGTGCCGGAATGTCGGCCTCGCGGCCATCCTGGAACAGGCTCGAATCGATAACGCCACCCGCCTCGACCAGTCGATGCTCGAGCGGTTTATCCACTGCCTCGGCCTGAAAGGCGCCATCGTCGCTACGGCGGACGCGGACATCCCGGGCGTAGTCCAGGGGCAGGGTCAGGCCGGCAAAGCGGTAGGACGCAGCTCCATCGCCGCCCTGGGCGAAGGCGGGCCGGAACACAATCCGCAGCTCGTCGCCGATCTGAAGATCGCGGCGCGGGTTGTAGACGTCCCTGAGCGACTGTATCGCTTCGTGGGCCTCGACCCGTTCGACGCCGACGCGGGTCAGCGCGGCCATCAGGCTGTCGCCGCGCCGGATCGCAACGGAACGGACGATCGGCACGACGGGCGCCTCGGTGGTGAGCGCTTCCCACTCGGCGAAGGCCAGGACCTGGTGCGCCGGGTCAAGCTCGCTCTCGTTGTCCCCCGCCGGCAGGACTGCCGCATCCTCGGAGACGAAGAATGCATCCGCCGACAGCGCGACGGTTACGCCGATCGCGATCGTGCCGGCCAGAACAAAGACCCAACGCCTCATTCCGTGTCCCCCATAGGCAAGACCTCCCACCCGCACCCGATTCGGTGCGCTATGCAAATCTGCGAAATGCACATATTTCTGTCAACCAACGATCTCAAAGAGTTGGATCCACAAACCAAGACGTCATCGTAACTAAGCGAGGCATTCGGGGGGCAGTTCGCATTCCCATTCGCTCACGAGAATACCGGTGAATGGTTAACCGAATCGTTTATGGGTGTGCCGGCACGCGCACGTTGTCGTGAGAATCAGCGGCCTACAGCGTAGGCCTGCAGCCACCGAGGCGTCGCCGCGGCCTTGAGCACGACCTGGCCTCGGGATCGTTCCATACCCGCAACGGTCATCCGACCCAGCGACCAGCCGTCGACCACTTCCACCCGGTGGCCGCGGCGCCCGAGGGCAGAGATTGTCTCGGTTCCGAAACGACGCTCGATCTTCAGCACGCCGGTCCGCAAACGCCGTGGATAGAAGCTCGAAGGCATGTGCTCGGTGTGAAAATTAGGCGCGTCGCACGCTTCCTGGAGATTCATGCCGTGGTGAAGGTGACGCAGGAACATCGTAAGCGTCCACTGGTCCTGCTGGTCCCCGCCCGGCGACCCGAACGCCAACGCGGGCTCGCCGTCCCTCGTGACAAGCGTAGGGCTGAGCGTCGTACGTGGCCGCGCGCCGGGCCGCAGGCCCGACGGAACCCCTTCGTCCAGCCAGAACATCTGCATTCTTGTGCCGAGACAGAACCCGAGCGACGGAATGACCGGAGAGCCCTGCAGCCAGCCGCCGCTCGGCGTGCACGAGACCATGTTGCCGGAGGCGTCCGCCACGGTCACGTGCACGGTATCGGCTTCGGCCGGGGGCGCGGTCACGGCGGCCGATCCGCCCGCGGCTCGAGACGGCTCGTCCCCGTTCGCCCACGCCGTTCCTTCCGGCGACCAGACGCCACCCTCGCCGTAGCTCGGCAGACGAGACGCGCGTCCACCCGGGCGGCCGGGCCGGAAGTCCAGCGACGCCTCCTCGCCGATGAGCCGCCGTCGGGATGCGTTGTAGTTCTCGCTCAGCAGCTCCTCGAGCGGGACCTCCACCTCGGACGGATCGCCATACCAGGCCTCGCGGTCGGCGAAGGCCAGTTTGGCCGCTTCCACCTGGGTGTGGACCAGCTCGGGACCAAGCGGGTCCATGGCCGCCACGTCGAAATCCCCGAGAAGCGCCAGCTGCTGGAGCAGCACGGGGCCCTGGCTCCACGGGCCGGGCTTGTAGATCCGGTAGCCGTTGTAGTCATAGCTTACCGGGGGCTCGATGCTCGCGCGCCAGCCCGCGAGGTCGTCACCGGTGAGCAGACCGCCATGACGACCGCCCGTGGCGTCGGGCCATTCCGTCGTCCGACAGAAGCGGTCGATCGCATCGGCGATGAAGCCCTCGTAAAAGATCCTGCGGGCGGCCTCGATCTGGTCCTCCCGGCCGCCTCCCTCTGCCACCGCTTCGCGTACGAGGCGCTCGTAAGTGTCGGCGAGACGCCGATTGCGGTGCAGGCTCCCGACCGCCGGGGCGTCGCCATCGACGAGATAGATCTCCGCCGAGCCGGGCCAGTCGCGTCGCAATCTCCCGGCATGCGTGGCAATCTTTTGATGGAGCATGGGGACCACCGCGTAGCCCTCCCGCGCATAGCCGATCGCCGGCGCCATCACGGCGTCGAGGGACAGGGTCCCGTGCTCGCGCAGCAGTACCATCCAGGCGTCGAAGGCGCCCGGGACGCATGCGGCGAGGAGGCCTGTCCCGGGTATAATGTCGAGCCCGAGTTCGCGGAAACGCCGGACGGTTGCGGCGCCCGGCGCCACGCCCTGCCCGCAGATGATCTCGACGCGGTTGCGCGCGCCGCTATGGAGGACGATGGGCAGGTCGCCGCCCGGGCCATTCTGGTGGGGCTCCACGACCTGCAGGGCGAATCCCGCCGCGACGGCGGCATCGAAGGCGTTGCCGCCCCTCTCGAACATGGCCCAGCCGGCCATCGACGCGAGCCAGTGGCTCGACGTCACGACACCCTGTGTGCCGCGTATTTCGGGTCTCGTTGCGAACATGAGCCGACCCGACTGACCGCCCTTCCGTCGCCCGACAATACGTTTCGGTGGTGGATGCGGCAACCGAGGGCCTATTGCGCTCGCGCCATCCCTCAGGCAAAACGAAACACGATCGAGGCAGCAGGCGCGCGCACTTGGCGATCCGGCACCCATACCTGATGTTTCTGGGCGATGCCCCGGACCAGCTTGCCGCCAAGACGGCGAGCGGGGTCGCCCACTGGCGCGCCGAATGGTGCATCGGCCAGCTGCGACTGCCTGGCTGCAGGGCGGATCTCGGCCTTCCGGACATGACGGTGGGGGAGGCGGCGGGGGCCGGTTGCAAGACCCTCGTCGTGGGCGTGGCCAATCGCGGCGGCGTCATGCCGGAAAGCTGGATCGGCACCCTGGTCGAGGCCCTGAATGCCGGCATGGACGTTGCCAGCGGCCTCCACGACCGCCTTGCGGACAACCCGGCCGTGACCGACGCGGCGCGACACCGGGGCCGGGCGCTGTTCGACGTCCGTCACCCGGACCGGGAGCTGCCGATCGGAACCGGCGCCAAGCGCCCCGGCAAGCGCCTGCTCACGGTGGGCACGGACTGCTCCGTGGGCAAGATGTACGCCGCTCTCGCGATCGAACGGGAGCTCGCGGCGCGGGGTGTCTCGACGGCGTTCCGGGCAACCGGGCAGACAGGCATATTCATCGCCGGCGACGGTATCTCCGTGGACGCCGTCGTCGCGGATTTCATATCCGGCGCCGTGGAGCTGTTGTCGCCCGCCAGCGACCCCGATCACTGGGACGTCATCGAAGGTCAGGGCTCGTTGATGCATCCGTCCTACGCGGGGGTGACGATGGGCCTTCTCCACGGGGCGCAGCCGGACGCCCTGGTGCTCTGTCACGAGCCCACGCGTCCGCACCTGCGCGGCCTGCCCGGCTGGCCGCTTCCCGACCTCGTCGAGTGCATGGAGGCGCATGTTGCCGCGGCTCGGCTGACCAACCCGGTAGCGCGTTGCGTGGGCGTGGCGCTCAACGCGGAGAACCTGACGGACGACAGGGAACGACAGGCTTTCCTCGACCAGCTCGAAGGCGAGCTGGACCTGCCGGTCGTCGATCCGGTGCTCACCGGCGTCGGCCCCATCGTTGACACGCTGCTCTAGACGGAAGGTAAAGACTCGTTGGCTAGGGTCGGGCTCAATGTCCATTCCGAGACCTGGCCACTCGGCGGACGCTTCGTCATCTCGCGCGGCGGCAAGACCGCCGCGGGCGTGGTCGTGGTCGAGCTCGAGGAGGGCGAGTTCATGGGCCGCGGCGAGTGTGTGCCCTACGCGCGTTACGGCGAGACGGTGGACGGCGTGATGGCCACAATCTCGGCTCTCGAAGGCGATCTGGGACAGGGGCTCGACCGGAAAAGGCTCCAGGAGGCGCTGCCGCCCGGTGCGGCGCGCAACGCCCTCGACTGCGCCCTCTGGGACCTGGACGCCAAGCGGACAGGGCGCCCGGCCTGGCAACTGGCCGGCCTGGGCGAGCCCGGTCCCGTGACCACCGCCTACACGATCTCCCTCGGCCCGCCGGAAGAAATGGCGGCGGCGGCCGCCCGCAACGCCGACCGACCCCTGCTCAAGCTCAAGCTCGGCGGTCAGGGCGACCTGGCGCGAGTCCGCGCGGTGCGCGGACACGCGCCCGGGGCACGTCTGATCGTCGACGCCAACGAGGCGTGGAGCGCCGAGCAGCTCACCGAGCTTTCGCCGGCGTTCGCAGACCTGGGTGTCGAACTGATCGAGCAGCCGCTGCCGGCCGGGAAGGACGAAGCGCTCGCCTCGCTCGACCGGCCGGTCCCCGTATGCGCCGACGAGTCCTGCCACGATCGCGAGGACCTGGCCCGGCTGGGCGGGCTCTATGACGCGGTGAACGTGAAGCTGGACAAGGCCGGCGGCCTCACCGAGGCCCTCGCCCTGGTCGCCGCGGCGCGGACGGCCGGCTTCGGCATCATGGTGGGCTGCATGCTTGCCACCAGCCTGGCGATGGCGCCCGCGTTGCTTGTTGCCCAGCTCGCGGATTTCGTCGACCTCGACGGGCCGTTGTTGCTGGAACGCGACCGCGAGCGCGCGGTCCGCTACACGGGCAACACCGCCTATCCACCAGATCCCGCGTTGTGGGGCTAGTCGGTGCAGAATCCCGAAGCGCGCAGGACCGTGGCCCGGCTCGACGCCGACGACCGCATCGTCTGGGTGGACCGGGACCTCGCGCGGATGGCGCCCGAGCTCGCCGCGATAACCGAGCCCGGCACCCCCTACGAGGCCTGGGTGCGCGGGCTCGCCCATGCCGGTCTGGCGCCCGAACCCCGGCCGGCCGCGGAGGACTGGGTCAGGGACGTCCTTTCCCGGCATCGGCGGAACCAGGCGGGTTTCGAGCTCAGGCTGCCCGATGGGCGATGGATCTTCATCGACGAGGTCCGGATCGAGGACGAAACCATCGCCTGCGTGCACATGGACATCACCGAAACCAAGCGGCAGGAGACGGCGGCGAGCGCGGATACAAGCGCCGAATCGAAGGCCCGCGAGGCGCGCACCAGGTTGATCGACGCCATCGAATCGATCCCAGCCAGCTTCGTGTTGTTCGATACGAGCGACCGTTTGGTCATGTGGAACTCCAAAGCGCCCGAATTCCTGCACGAGGTGCGGGACATGCTGGTCTTTGGCCAGCGGTATGAGGATCTGGTCGTCGGCGCCGCCCGCAGCGGCGCGATTGCCGACGCCGCCGGTCGCGAGGACGAATGGATCGCGGAGCAGATGGCGTGGCACCGCCGGCCCGAGGGTGCACGCGAGATCCGCTACACGGACGGCCGCACGCTGCAGATCCGGGAACGTCGTACCGGCGATTGCTCGACCGTCAGCATAAGGACCGATATTACGGAGATCCGACGCGGCAAGGAGCAGCTGGCCGAAAGCGAGCAAAGGTATCGTGCCCTCGTGGAGGCTTCGCCGGACATCATCATGGCGGTCTCGGACGGCCGGGTCCGCTTCGTCAACTCCGCGGGCGCGCTGCAACTGGGCGCCGAGAACACGGAGCGGATCATCGGCCGACCGCTCGAGCGCTTCATCGACGACGAGGACGTGCAACGAGCGAGGGCCCTGGTGAGCTCCGCGCTCGACGGCCTTGCACCGGCGTTCCAGGAGATGCGCATGAGACGCCTCGATGGGGGTGCTCTCGAGGCGGAAGTGGCGGCGATCCGCTTCGTTGACCGGGGCTCCCCGGCGGTCCAGCTGGTGGTGCGCGACGTGACTCAGCGCAAGATCGCCGAGGCACAGCTTATCCAGGCCTCGAAGCTCGCCACGCTGGGGGAGATGGCCGCCGGCCTGACGCATGAGCTCAACCAGCCGCTCAACATCGTTCGGATGGCCGCGGACGCGAGCCTGATCCTGATGGAGGACGGTGAGGCGGACCTCGAGGATCACCGGAGGCAGTTCACCCGCATCTCCGAGCAGACGCAACGCATGGCGGGGATCATCGACCACATGCGGGTCTTCAGCAGGCTCGATGATGCCGACGGAGAAGCCTTCGATCTCGTCGGATGCCTGAAGCGCAGCACCGACCTCATCGCGGAGCAGTA
>JBHICL010000037.1:0-13917 GCA_046759605.1 Alphaproteobacteria bacterium
CGCGATCGCGGCCTGACCCGGCGCGCTCGTCAGCCAGTCGACGAAGCGTCTGGCGGCCACCTCACGGACGTGCGGATGGCGCGAAGGATTGACGACTATGATGCCGTAGGGGTTGATAAACCTGGGATCTCCGGCCACGAGGGCTTCCAGGCCCTTGCGGTTGCCAAAACTGAGCCAGGTGGCATTCTCGGTCAGCGCGTAAGCGCCGAGGCCGGAGGCGATGTTCAACGTGGCGCCCATTCCGGCGCCGGTTTCGCGGTACCATTCGCCGG
Organism: Alphaproteobacteria bacterium; assembly: GCA_046759605.1. Classification (GTDB taxonomy): domain Bacteria; phylum Pseudomonadota; class Alphaproteobacteria; order UBA6615; family UBA6615; genus JBHICL01. The sequence goes on from JBHICL010000037.1 coordinate 273, forward strand.
AAGCGCTCCGCGGGTCCACTCCCGCGGCGCGCCAGAGCCGTTGTTCGGCCTTGTGCGTGCCACTGTCGTCGGCGCGCGACGCGAAGAGCGCCCGCGCCTCGGCGATCCGGCGCAGAGCCAGGTCCGCGTCGTCAAGGCCCCGAATGCCCGCCGGATCGGCGTCCGGCCCGACGATCAGGAACTCGCTGGCCATGACCTCCCGGCGGATCCACCCGGCGCCGCTTGCCATGAAGGCCGTCTCGGACTGCGGGTCGTGCACGAGCATGACATCGACATCGCCCGATTGGCCGAGACGGAGGACCGCGCCCGTGCCCTGCACCACCACGCGCACCTTGATGCCGGTTGCGGCTTCGAACCGCGGTAGCAGAAAGGCCAGCAGACCGGAATTATCGGTTGTCGTCGTGGCGGCGAGCGTAATCGTTTCCCCCTCCGACGGTGCGGGGAGGAAGCTGGTCGCGACGATGGCCGAGGCCAGGAGGATCGCCGCTATGGCACGCCTCACCACAGGAGCTCGCCCTTGATGAAGGCTCGCGCCTCCGCGCTCTCGGGATGTCCGAAGAACACATCGGCGGAGCTGTGCTCCAGCAATCGGCCACGGTGGAAGAACAGCACCTCGTCGGCGAGTCGCCGCGCCTGACCGAGGTCGTGGGTGGTCATGACGATCTTGGTGCCGATGGCGCGAAAGCCGTCGATCATGGCCTCGATTGTCCTCGTGGCGGCCGGGTCGAGGCTCGCCGTGGGCTCGTCCAGAAACAGCACCTGGGGGCTGAGCGCCAGGGCGCGAGCGAGCGCGAGCCGCTGCTGCTGTCCGGTGGAAAGGGCGCGGGCGGGTCGCTTTGCGAGCTCCACGAGGCCGGCCTGAGCGAGGACGGCACGGATCCTGTCACGTCGGCTGCCGCGCGTTATGCCGCGGAGCTTCAGGGCGTAGTCCACGTTCGCCTCGACCGACCGCCGTAGCAGAACGGGTCGCTGAAACACCATGGCCTGATGATGGCGAGGCTCGCCCGCGCCCCGCCAGCGAATCCGCCCTGCCGTCGGCGCCAGGAGGCCGTGGCAGATCCTGAGGGTCAGGCTCTTGCCGGCCCCGTTGGGGCCCAGGATCACGGTGCGGGTCCCCGGGTAGAGCGTGAAGGCCACGTCATGTATGAGGCGTTCTCCGGCAGTCTCGTAGCACAGGCCCGAGACCTCGAGCGGCAGGATCGGCGGCGGCTTCCTCATGTTGGGCCGCCGGTCATGCCACGGCGGTCCTCGACGCCTCTCGCGAGAGCGTGAGGGCGGCGTTGATCGCTATGGTGAGCAACAGCAGCACGATCCCGAGCCCGAGCGCCAGCGACAGGTTGCCTTTGCTGCTTTCGAGGGCGATGGCGGTGGTCATGACGCGCGTCACGTGGTCGATGTTGCCGCCGACGATCATGACCGCGCCGACCTCGGCGCTGGCCCTGCCGAAGCCGGCGAGCGCCGCGGTGAACAGCGAGAAGCGTCCGTCCCACAGAAGCGTCCACATCGCCTGCTCCGGCCGTGCGCCGAGGGAGCGGAGCTGGTCCCGATACTCCGCCCACAGGTCCTCCACCGTCTGTCGCGTGAGCGCCGCGATGATGGGCGTCACCAGGATCGTCTGGGCGATGATCATGGCCGTGGGTGTGAACAGGAGGCCCAGCACCCCGAGCGGTCCCGAGCGGCTGAGCAGAAGCAGAACGATCAGACCGACCACGACCGGCGGGAGCCCCATGAGCGCGTTCAACAGGATCACCGTCGCCCGCTGGCCGGGAAAACGGAACAGCGCGACGGCGGCGCCGGTGGGGAAGCCGATCGCCGACGCGATGGCGACGGCGGTCAGGTTTACCCTGAGGGACCGCCCGATGATTTCCACGAGTGCCGGATCGAGGCCGATGATAAGCCGTAGCGCCGTGCCCGCGGCGGCGCCGAGTTCTTCCATGCGCTCACAACTCCATGCTGCGTTAATTTGCTGTTTTTGTGTTTTTCTACGTTATTTTTACACTCATAGCTGTCATTTTGCAATTAGCGCATAGATCTGCGTGCCTTCGGAGACTTGCGGTCGTGCGGGTGCCCGAGCATAGTCGGTTGAGGAGGATCGGAGCCATGTCCGGCTATCTTGTTTCGCCCGACCCCGAGGATCCGCGGCTCGTGAGGCGTGTCACGGGAATCGATCACACAGGTGCGCACATCGAGACCGCGGTGGTCGTTGAGCGGCCGTTGACCCTGTTCCTCAACGACCAGGAGGTCGTCACGATGATGACGGTCGGCGACTACCCGGAATACCTGGCCGTCGGCTACCTCTTGAATCAGGGAATGCTGCGCTCTGACGACGAAATAACCGCCATCGACTATGACGAAGACCTGGAGACGGCGGTCGTTCGCACCGAGCGCGCGACGGACTACGAGCAGAAGCTGCGCAAGAAGACCCTGACGAGCGGTTGCGCCCAGGGCACCGTTTTCGGCGACCTTATGGACCGGTTCGAGGAGGTCGAGCTCGACAGGAACGCGGTCCTGCGCACCTCATGGCTCTATGCGCTTGCGAAGACGATCAATACCACCCCCAGCCTCTATCTCGCGGCGGGGGCCATACATGGCTGCGTGTTGTGCCGGGGCGACCGTCCGCTCATCTACATGGAGGACGTCGGTCGCCACAATGCCGTGGACAAGATCGCGGGCTACATGATGCTCGAGGAGCTCGAGCCGGAGGACAAGATCTTCTACACCACCGGGCGTCTCACCTCCGAGATGGTCATCAAGGCGGTTCAAATGCGGATCCCGATCCTCGTCTCCCGGTCCGGGTTCACGGCATGGGGCGTCGAGCTTGCTCGCCAGGCGAACCTCACCCTCGTGGGCCGTGCCAAGGGCAAGAGGTTTGCCGCCCTCGCGGGCGAGCACCGCATCGTCTACGACGCCGACCCGGTCTCCGTGCCCGAGGAGCCCGGGAAGCTTCAACGCAAGGCAAGCCTACCGGAGTCGGCAGAGCTCGAGGTCGACTGAACGCGGTCCGGGCGGGCATGAGCGCCATCGAGATCAGGGACGTCCTCGGCGTACTGCTGGCGGGCGGTCTGGCCCGCCGCATGGGTGGCGGCGACAAGTGCCTGCACCGCCTCGGTGAGCGGACCGTCCTCGACCTGGTCATCGCGCGGGTTCGGCCTCAGGTGGGGCGGATCGTGCTCAACGCCAACGGAGACCCCTCCCGCTTTCGCTCCTACGGCCTCGAGGTCGCCGCCGATGTCGTCGAAGATCATCCCGGGCCCCTGGCAGGCGTATTGACCGGCATGGAGTGGGCCGCGGCGAACGCGCCCGAGTGTCCGTGGGTGGCTACGTTCGCGACCGACGCGCCCTTTCTGCCGGCCGATCTGGTGTCCCGGCTGGCCGGCGCGCTCGTTGAGGCCGGCGCGGAGCTCGCGTGTGCACGGAGCGTCGGGCGCGCGCATCCCGTTTTCGGCTTGTGGCCGGTACGCCTGCGTAACGATCTCCGGCGTGCGGTCACGGACGATGGTGTGCGCAAGGTCGATGAGTGGACCGGCCGCTACGCCCTGGTCGAGGTCGATTTTGCGGTCGGGGGGATCGACCCGTTTTTCAACCTGAACCGTCCCGCGGATTTCAAGGCCGCCGAGCGTCACATTGCGCGGATGCCAGGGGATGCCTGACCAAGAGCCGATGTTGACTCCCGGCGTAATTCGGCATTTAATGGGTCCTCTACGCTAATGCCCTGAAATCGCTTGCTTTTTTGTGCAGTGCACAAATGGGGGGCGGGGCTAAGTCATAATCGACGAGGATCAAGGGCCCAAGGGCAGGGAGGAGAAGCGGGGCGTCTTTCGGGAGGAGTATGCTTCGCGCACTCGAAAAACTTCCGAAATAACGGCGGCGAGCTGCTTGCCGCGGCGCAACCGTAACAACAGGCCCGATCGGTTCACTCCGGTCGGGCCTGTGCAGTTTTGATCCCTGTTTCACCCGGCATTCGGCCGCGGCGGACGGGTGCGCTTCCGGCCTTCTCGACCCTGGCGGCGCAGAACTTGAACTCCGGAATCTTGCCGTAAGGGTCGAGCTGCGGGTTCGTAAGAAGGTTTGCCGCGGCTTCGGCGAAGCAGAACGGAATGAAGACCATGCCCTCGGGCACGTCGCGGTCGGCGCGGGCGGTCAACACGATGGCGCCGCGCCGGGTCTGGACGCGCAGCGGCTCGCCCGGGGCAATGCTCAGCCGGCTCAGCTCCCGGGGATGGAGGCTTGCGACCGCCTCGGGCTCCAGCTCATCGAGCACGCTGGCCCGGCGGGTGATCGCACCGGTGTGCCAGTGCTCCAGCATCCGGCCCGTCGACAGGACCATCGGATAGTCGTCGTCCGGCAGCTCGTCGGGTGGCAGCAGGTCGGTGGGTACGAACTTGCCGCGACCCGAGGGTGTCGGGTAGCCCTCGCCAAAGATGATCTCCTGCCCGGGATCGTCCTCGCTGTCGCAGGGATAGGTGACGGCATCCTCGCGCTCGAGCCGCTGCCATGGGATCCCCTCGAAGCCCTCCATGGTGCCGCGCATCTCCTCGTAGACCTCGGCCACGCTCTCGTAGCGCCAGTCGAGACCCAGCCCTCGCGCGATCTCCTGAATGATCCACCAGTCCTGGCGCGTGTCGGCGGGCGGGTCGAGGGCCTGCCGGCCGAGCTGGACCTGCCGGTTGGTGTTCGTGAACGTCCCCGTTTTCTCGGGGAACGCGGTGGCCGGCAGGATTACGTCGGCGTGGAACGCGGTCTCGGTGAGGAAGATCTCCTGGACCACCAGGTGCTCGAGGCTTGCGAGCGCCTCTCGCGCGTGCCTCTGGTCCGGGTCCGACATGGCGGGATTCTCGCCCATGATGTACATGGCTCGGATGGCGCCGGCCCTGGCCGCGTTCATGATCTCGACCACGGTCAGGCCGGGCTCGGGATCGAGGCCATCGACACCCCACAGTCGGGCGAAGAAGTCCCGCACGCTCTGACTGGCCACGGACTGGTAACCGGGATAGACCATCGGGATCAGCCCCGAATCCGATGCTCCCTGGACGTTGTTCTGTCCGCGTAACGGATGGAGCCCGGTGCCGGGTCGGCCCACATGGCCGGTCATCAGCGCCAGCGAGATCAGGCAACGGGCGTTGTCGGTACCGTGGACGTGCTGGGCGATGCCCATTCCCCAGAAGATGATCGAGCGTTCCGCCTTCGCATAGGTGCGGGCAACCTCGCGGATCGTCGCCGCGTCGACGCCGCAGACCTCGGCCATCTTTTCCGGCGGGAAATCCCGGACCCGTTCCTTGAGCGCGTCATAGCCCTCGGTGTAGCCGGCGATGTACTGCGCGTCCGTCAGGCCCTCCTCGACGATTGTGTGCATCATTGCGTTCAGAAGCGCGACGTCCGATCCCACCTTGAATTGCAGGTTGTGGGTCGCGTGACGCGACAGACCCTGCAGGCGGGGGTCCATGACGATCAGCCTGGCCCCACCCTTGGCCGCGTTCTTGATGAACGTCGCCGCGACCGGGTGGTTCTCGGTGGGGCGGGCGCCGATCACGATGATGCAGTCGGCCTCGAGGGCCGCGGTGAAGGGTGCCGTGACCGCGCCGGAGCCGATCGTCTCCATGAGCGCGGCGACGGAGCTCGCGTGGCACAACCGCGTGCAGTGGTCGACGTTGTTCGTGAGGAAGGCCGTGCGTACCAGCTTCTGGAACAGATAAGCCTCCTCATTCGAGCCCTTGGCGGAGCCGAATCCGGCAAAGGCCTGACCGCCATGGACCTCGCGCACCCGGCTGAGGCCGGCGACTGCGCGCTCGAGCGCTTCCTCCCAGCTCGCCTCGCGGAAATGGGTCTCGGGGTTTGCTGGGTCGACCTCATCGTCCCATCGCTTCGGCACGCCATCGCGGCGGATGAGCGGCCTGGTCAGCCGGTGGGGATGGTGAACGTAGTCGAAGCCGAAACGTCCCTTTACGCAAAGCCGGTTCTGGTTGGCGGGGCCGGCGCGCCCGTCGACCTTGAGAATACGGTCATCCTGCAGGTGGTAGGTGATCTGGCAACCGACGCCGCAGTAAGGGCAAAGGCTGTGGACGGTGCGATCCGCCGTGACGCCGCCGACGCCAGCCTCATCGACCATCGTGGCCGGCATCAACGCGCCCGTGGGGCAGGCCTGCACGCACTCGCCACAGGCGACGCAGGTGCTGTCCCCCATGGGATCGTCGAAGTCGAACACGATCTTCGACCCCATGCCCCTTCCGGCCATGCCGATCACATCGTTGACCTGGACCTCGCGGCACGCGCGGACGCACAGGTTGCAGTGAATGCATGCATCGAGGTTCACGCGCATCGCCGGATGGCTGGAGTCCGGGGCCGGGGCCTCGCGGGCCGCAAAACGGCTCGTGGTCACCCCCATCTCCTCGGCCCAATGCCACAGGCGCGCGTTGGGGTCGTGCGCCACCTCCCGCGCCGGCTGGTCGGCGAGCAGCAGCTCCATGACCATGTCGCGTGCGGCTACTGCCCGCGGCGCCTCGGTGTCGACGACCATATCGCGGGTCGGCCGCCGAATGCAGGCCGCCGCCAGGGTCCGCTCGCCTTCGACGTGCACCATGCAGGCCCGACAGTTGCCGTCGGGCCGATAGCCTGGATCCGGGCTATGGCACAGGTGAGGGATGGGGGTGTCGTGCCGGTGAGCCACCTGCCAGATGGTTTCGTCCGACGCCGCCGTCACTTTTCGGCCGTTCAGTGTGAACTCGATGGTCTCGGTCATTTGAGCCAGCCTGACTATCCGTTATCCAGTCGATGCCGGGGCCGCACCGACTTCCTCTGGGAAGTACCTGAGCACACTCTCGATCGGGTTCGGCGCGGCCTGGCCGAGGCCGCAGATCGAGGCGTCGCGCATCGCAGCCGAGAGCTCGCCGAGAAGCTCGCGGTCCCAACGCGACGCCGACATGAGATTGACCGCCTTTTCGGTCCCGACGCGGCACGGCGTGCACTGGCCGCAGCTCTCGTCCTCGAAGAACCGCATGAGATTGAGCGCCACCGCCCGCATGTCGTCCTGCTCGGAAAGCACGACGATGGCGTGCGAGCCGACGAAGCAGCCGTGCTCCTCGAGCGTGCCGAAGTCGAGCGGCACGTCCGCCAGCGCCGCGGGCAGAATGCCGCCGGAAGCCCCGCCCGGCAGATAGGCCTTGAAGGTGTGGCCCGGAGCCATGCCACCACAAAACTCGTCGATCAGCTCGCGAACGGTGATGCCGGCCGGCGCCAGCTTCACGCCCGGCTCGCGTACCCGGCCGGAGACCGAGTACGACCGCGGTCCCTTGTGGCCGCGCCGGCCCCGTCCCGCGAAGCGGTCGGCGCCGTCCTCGAGGATCTCGCGGATCCAATAGAGCGTCTCGACGTTGTGAACCAGGGTCGGGCGGCCGAACACCCCCACCTGCGCGACATAGGGCGGGCGGTGTCGCGGCAGCCCGCGCTTGCCCTCGATCGACTCGATCATCGCGCTTTCCTCGCCGCAGATATAGGCTCCGGCGCCGCGACGAAGGTGGACGCGGGGCGGCCCCGTGAGCCCGGCCTCCTCGAGCCGTTCGAGCTCGCGTAGCAGCACCGCGCGGGCGGCCGGATACTCGTCGCGCAGGTAGATGTAGACGTCGTCCGCCTCGACGCCCCAGGCAGCGATGAGCGTCCCTTCGAAAAACCGGTGCGGATCGCTCTCCAAATAGTACCTGTCCTTGAACGTCCCCGGCTCGCCTTCGTCGGCGTTGACCGCGACCGCGCGGGGTCGCGGCTCGGCCCGGACGAACTGCCACTTGCGGGCGGCCGGAAAGCCGGCGCCACCGAGGCCGCGGAGACCAGCGTTGTCCATCTCGTCCATGACGGTCTCGAGCGCGCGTTCTCCGGCGCGGCATTGCTCGAGCACGCGATAGCCTCCGCCGCGGCGGTATGCTTCCAGATCCGGGTAGTTCGGAACGACCGGTTCCGTCTCTCCGGAGCGGGCTATGGCGCTCACCGTCTCGACGTCGGCACGGTCCACGTGCCGGTGGCCGACCTCGACCGCGGGCGCGAGATCGCAGCGTCCCATGCACGGGGCGCGAACGACGCGCACGGACGCCCCCAGCACCTCCGGAAGGCGCGCCAGGAGATCGGCCGAGCCGGCCAGCTCGCAGCTCAGGCTGTCGCAGACGCGGACCGTTACGTCCGCCGGACGGCCATCATCGTCCACGGTCACGTCGAAATGCGCATAGAACGTGGCGACCTCGTACACTTCGGCGAGCGAGAGGCGCATCTCCTCGGCCAGGGCCGCCAGGTGCGCGCCGCTCAGGCACTTGAACTCATCCTGGATCAGGTGGAGGTGCTCGACGAGAAGGTCGCGCCCGCGGGGGCGTTCGCCGAGCACTCTCCGAACCTCACCGAGAGCAGCCTGGTCGACCTGGCGGCCCTTGCCGTGGGGTACGGCGCGTCGCCGTCCTGCGCCCGGATGGTGGAACTTGTGGACGGGCTTGTCGTCTGTTGCCATCGTAAGCTGGCTGCCTCCTCCCCTCCTCGGGTCCTCTATGACGTCCCTTCGACCAGCTGCAAGGCGACGACACTCACATCGATCGTCTGCTTCCCCGCGTTCTCGAAATTGACGGTGACGCGGTTACCGATCGCCGACTGCACTTGACCGAGGCCCCAGTCAGGCTCGTTGGGGTGGCGTACGAGCACGCCAGGCGCGAATTCCGTAGACATGGAGCTCGGCATTCCATCATTTGGTTCCCGGCATTAGAAAAGCCAGGGGCGGTGAGGTCAACGGGGGCGCCACGCGGGCGGATGTCTTGACAATTTCTCGATGCGCTTTCCATCCTCTTGGGCTCTGTGCGGGGTTCCCGCCAATGGGGACCCGTGTGCGGTGACAACGACCAGGAGACACAATTGATGCAGTCGGCGGAGGTCCTGCATTTGGCCGAGCTGCTCTGCTCGCGGCTTTGCCACGATCTCACGAGCCCGATTGGCGCCGTCAAGAGCGGCCTCGAGCTGATTGCCGAGTTCGGCGACGAGCCGGACGGACAGGCCATGACGCTGATCGGCGACAGCGCGGAAGGCGCGGCGGCGAAGCTTCGCTTTTTCAGGATCGCATTTGGCCTGTCAGGGGCGACGCAGAGCGAACTCTCACTCGAGGACGCGGCCGAGATGGCGGCTCCGGTCGTGACCAGTCGGCGGGTTCGGCTGGACTGGCCGACGAGGCCGGACGGCTCCGGACGGCAGCCGGTGTCCGACGGTCTCAAGGCCTTGTTGAACGTCGTGCTGCTGGCCGTCGAGGCGTTGCCCCGGGGGGGCGAGGTACAAGTGCGCCTTGCGCCCGCGGCGGGAAAGCTCGATGCCACCGTCCTGGCCGCCGCGCCCGATGCGCGCCTCGTGGACGAGATGCGCGCGGCCGTTCGCGGTGAGGTCCCGATCCGGAACCTTACCGCGCGGACGGTGCAGGGTTATTTCACCTGGCTCGTGGTCGACCGCCTTGGCAGCGACCTGATCATCGAGGACGAGCGCGGCGTCGGCATCTTGTTTAGGATCGAAATCCCTTTGCAGCCGGCCACTTAGCCGGACAGCGGTCGTTACGCTTTACAGTTTCTTCACCACTCCGTGTCACGTTTGCCACCTAAGCGGACGGTCGTTCCGTGGGTGGTACGGAGGCACGGGCGTGGATGACCTTTTAGCGGAGTTTCTCACCGAAACGGCCGAGAGCATGGAGACGCTTGACCTGGAGCTGGTCAGGCTCGAGCGGAACCCGAACGATCCGGAGCTTCTTGGCAATATCTTCAGGCTGGTGCATACGGTCAAGGGCACATGCGGTTTCCTCGGCCTGCCGCGCCTGGAGGCGGTTGCTCACGCGGCCGAGAACGTTCTCGGCAGGATCCGCGAGGCCGAGCTTCAGGTCACGCCCGAAGCTATCAGTCTTGTTCTCGAATCTCTCGACCGCATCAAGGCGATCTGCTCGGCTCTCGAGCAGTCGGGGGAGGAGTCGGACGACGATGACTCGGACCTGATCGCCCAGCTGGATGCTCTTGCACGGGGTGAGGCTCCCGCGCCTTCCTCGAACGGTGGCGCCAGGTATCCGAAGCAGGCTACGGTCAGTGCGGTCGCGGCCGAGTCCGGAGCGGATCCGGCGCCGCGCGAAGAATCGTTGGTGGGAGAGGCCGTTCCCGATCCGTATCCTGCGATAGCGGCTGGCGTTGACCGCGAGGAGCCTCCCGCTCCTGCCGGCGGCAGCGCCCCCGGTATGGAAACAGAAATCCCGGCATTGGAATCGGGGGTTGCGGCGCAGTCGATCCGCGTCAGCGTCGACGTGCTCGAAAACCTGATGACCATGGTCTCCGAACTCGTCCTGACCCGCAACCAGCTCATGCAGATCCAGCGTGCGCGCCAGGACAGCGACGATGTTGCGGGAGCGCTTCAGACCCTCAACCACATCGTCTCCGAGCTGCAGGAGGGCGTCATGCAGACGCGAATGCAGCCCATTGGCAATGCCTGGGCGAAGCTGCCGCGAATCGTCCGCGACCTCGCGCTCGAGCTTGGCAAGAAGATCGACCTCCAGATGTTCGGCAAGGACACCGAGCTCGACCGGCAGGTGCTGGATCTCATCCGCGACCCGCTCACTCATATGGTCCGCAACTCCGCCGGTCATGGCCTCGAGCAGCCCGAGGAGCGTCGTGAGGCAGGTAAGCCCGAGGTTGGTACGATCACCCTCAACGCTTTCCACGAAGGCGGCCACATCGTTATCGAGGTCAAGGATGATGGCGCCGGACTGGATGTGGACAAGATCAAGCAAAGGATCGTTGCCAGCGGTCTGGCCTCGGAGGCCGAGATCGAGGGCATGTCCGATGCTCAGATTCATCAGTACATCTTCAAGCCGGGCTTCTCCACGGCGGGGGAGGTTACCAATATCTCCGGGCGCGGCGTCGGCATGGATGTCGTGCGGACGAATATCGAAAAGATTGGTGGGACGGCCGAGCTCCAGTCGACCACAGGGGTGGGGACGACCTTCACCATCAAGATTCCACTCACATTGGCGATCATATCGGCTTTGGTGGTGGAGTGCGCCGGCGAGCGCTTTGCAATCCCGCAAATAAGCGTGCTGGAACTGGTTCGGTCGTCGAACAATTCCGAGTACTGCATCGAGAGCATCAACGACGCTCAGGTTCTCAGGCTGCGGGATCGCCTGCTGCCGCTGGTGTCGCTGCGTAGTCTTCTGCACCTCGACGGCGAAGACGAGGGCGCTCGAACGGGCGACGCGTTCATCATCGTCGCTCAGGTCGGCAAGCATACCTTCGGCATCATCGTCGACCGCGTCTTCGACACGGAAGAAATCGTTGTCAAACCGGTTGCCCCGATCCTCCGCGACATACAGCTCTTCGCAGGCAACACCATCCTTGGCGACGGCAGCGTCATCATGATTCTGGATCCCAACGGAATTGCCGCGGCGAGCGCGGAAAGACAGATCATCGACTCATGCATGGAAGCCGTGACGACCGGCCACGACGGTAAGAGCCATGAGAACGTAGCCGTGCTGATCTTCGACGCCGGCGAAGGCGCGCCAAAGGCGGTGCCGTTGTCGCTGGTTGCGCGGCTGGAGGAATTCGAAATCAGCACGTTCGAGCAGTCGAACGGTCAGTTGCTCGTGCAATATCGCGGACAGCTCATGCCTCTGGTCCCGTTCGACGACGCCAAGCCGCTTCCCGACAGCGGCCGCCAGTCCGTCCTGGTGTTTACCGAGAGCAAGCGTTCGATGGGCCTCATAGTCGACAAGATCGTCGACATCGTCGAGACGGAGCTCTCCGTCGAACTCACCAACGATCGGCCTGGCTTCATCGGCAGCGCCGTGATCTCGAACAGGGCGACGGACATCATCGACGTGGGCCATCTCCTCACGAAGGCCTATCCAGACTGGTTCAAACCCGAGGGCGAGAGGTTCTTCGGTAGCCGGGAGGATCGCCGCGTCCTGCTGGTCGACGATAGCCCGTTCTTCCGAAACATGTTGACACCCCTGCTCGAGGTCGCCGGTTATCGGGTCACCACCGCCGAGTCGGCCGACGAAGCCCTCGAGCTGTATGAGGGCGGCCAGGACTTCGACGTGATCATCTCGGATATCGAGATGCCCGGAATGTCGGGCTTCGAGTTCGCGGAAAAGGTTCGTGCCGAAGGAAGGTGGCGAGACGTTCCCATCGTCGCGCTTTCGTCGTACGCCGCGCCGCAGGATCTTGATCGGGGGCGCGTGGTCGGGTTCAGCGACTACGTGCCCAAGTTCGATCGCGACGCTTTGCTTCAATCCCTGTCGGAAACCCTATCCGCGAGCCGAGGTGCGGCATGAGCGAACATCTGCAAACACAGCAGTCCGGTTCGTTGGTCGGCGGTGGCAAGGCCCACGATTTCGTCACGATGACCATCGCGGGACAACTGTTCGGCATACCGGTCCTTTCGGTCCAGGACGTGCTTGGCCCGCAGAAGATAACCAGGATTCCACTGGCCGCCTCGGAGGTGGCCGGAGCCCTGAACCTGAGGGGGCGTATCGTCACCGCGATCGATGTGCGCCGCCGCCTCCAGTTGCCACCGCGCGAGTCGGGCGGGAACGGCATGAGCGTCGTTGTCGAGTTCGGCGGCGAGCTTTACAGCCTCATCGTTGATAACGTTGGCGAGGTTCTGAGTGTCCCCGATGAGGCTTATGAACCGAATCCAACCACACTGGACGAGATCTGGTCGGAAGTCTCGGAGGGTATCTATCGTCTCGACGGTCAACTCCTCGTCGTGCTCGATGTCGAGCGATTCCTGAGAATCGGACTGCGTCTGGCGGCTTGAGAGACCGCTTGAACATTCGGCGGGGGGCAACTTCGCGGGACACGGGAGGGCCGGTATGAAAACCTGCCTCGTGGTCGACGATTCAAAGGTTATCCGAATGATCGCCCGGAAGATCCTCGAAGAGCTCGACTTCACTGTTTCCGAGGCGGAGGACGGCAAATCCGCGATCGACACCTGCCACGCGGAGATGCCCGACGCCGTGCTGCTGGATTGGAACATGCCGGTGATGTCCGGCATCGAATTCCTCCGCGAGCTGAGGCTCATGGATGGCGGCGGCATTCCCGTCGTCGTTTTCTGCACCACGGAGAACGATATCAAGCACATCCGCGAGGCGATGGCGGCGGGTGCGAACGAGTACATCATGAAGCCGTTCGACAGCGAGATCATCCAAAGCAAGTTCGAGCAGGTCGGTCTCATTTAGATGATGCCCTCGTCACAAGTGGCCCCGCAGGCGCCACGAGTCCGCTCCACGGGGCCTTATCGGGTCATGTTGGTCGATGATTCCGCCGTGATTCGCGGGTTCCTCCAAAGAACGCTCGAACACGATCCGGAAATAGAGGTCGTCGTCTCCGTCGGCGACGGTCAGATGGCCATCAATGCGCTGTCCCGGCATGAGGTCGAGATCATCGTGCTCGACATCGACATGCCGGTCATGGATGGCCTTACGGCCCTGCCGCGGCTGCTCGAGACGGATCCGTCCCTGCAGGTGATCGTTGCGTCCACGCTGACCCAACGCAATGCCCGGATCAGTATCGAGGCGCTCTCGAAGGGCGCGGCGGATTATCTTACCAAGCCGACCTCGGCTCGGGAGCTGGGCTCTGCTTCGGATGTTTTCAATCGCGAGCTCATA
>JBHICL010000038.1:0-13795 GCA_046759605.1 Alphaproteobacteria bacterium
GGATCTACGGACCGGGGCGCAGCGCCCTCGACGCGGTGCGGGAAGGCCGCGCGCGTCGCGTGGTCAAGCCGGGACAGGTGTTCTCCCGCATACACGTGGAGGACATCGCGGACGTGCTGCGGGCGTCCATGGCGCGTCCTCGCCCCGGCGCGATCTACAACGTGTGCGACGACGCGCCGACGCCGCCCCAGGACGTGGTGCTGTATGCCTGCACTCTGCTCGGTATCAAGCCGCCGCCGGAGGTGGCGTACGACGAGGCGGAGCTGAGCGAAATGGCGCGCGGCTTCTACGCCGACAACAAGCGCGTGTCGAACCGGCGGATCAAGGAAGAGATGGGCGTCCGCCTGCGCTACCCCGACTACCAAAAGGGTCTGAAGGGGCTCCTCGAAGCCGAGCGCGCGAACTGAAACCTGGTGCGCCAGCGTTCTTGTCAAGCGCCGAGCCGGTCATGAAGGCGCCCGACCTCCGCCCGCAGCATCTCGAGGTGCTGCGGCGCCGACAGCCGGTGATCGCCGTCCTTGATGAGAGTTAGGGAAGCATCGTCGCTCTCGATCCGGTCCAACAGACGGCGGGACTGTGTCCATGGGACGTCGAGGTCCGCCATACCGTGAAGGAGCCGCACCGGAATCCCGAGTGCAATAGGGCCGCCAAGGACCAGGTATCCGCGGCCGTCCTCGATCAGCTCACGCGTGTAGACGTAGGGCTCGTCCCCATAGGGTGACGGCTCCACCAGCCTCCCCTCCCGCATCACCTGAGCGCGGCTGGCCACGTCCAGGCGCGTCCATATCAGGTCCTCCGTGAAATCCGGCGCCGCGGCGACGCCCACCAGCCCGGCCACACGGTCCGATCTCTCGAGGGCCACGAGGACGGCGATCCATCCCCCCATGGACGAGCCGACCAGGATCACCGGGCCCTCGGTCAGGCGGTCGACGACCGCCAGCGCCTCGGCGGTCCAGCCGCCGATCGTGCCATCGAGGAACTCGCCATCGGACGCACCGTGGCCGGTGTAATCGAAACGGAGGTAAGCCCAACCCTCGCTCCGGGCCCAGCGGTCCAAACTACTTGCCTTCGTGCCCGACATGTCCGATTTAAAGCCACCGAGAAATATCACGGTCGGCTTCCGGCCACCGACCGCGTGGTAGGCTACCCGCAATCCGTTGTCGAGGGTCAGGTGGTCAGGGACACGTCCGGCCGTATCAGACGACATGGCGTTCTAATGCCTTTGAGTGTGCGCCGCGATCACCCGAGAACCTATGCCCGATGAACGAGCAAGCGCAACCGGACCCGCAAGCCGGTGACCGGGCAACGCGATCCGGCGACGGGTCATGCGTGCTGCAGGTGGTGCCGGCCCTGGAAACCGGCGGCGGCGGCGCCGAGCGCAGCACCATAGACGTGGCCGCCGCGCTGATGGCGCGCGGTCACCGGGCGGTGGTCGCCTCGACCGGTGGGCAGCTTGTGCGCGAGCTCGACCGGACCGGCGCCCGTCACCTCGCGATGCCCGTGGCGGCCAAGAATCCCTTCGTGATGCGGGCGAACGTCGAACGCATATGCCACGCGATCGACGAGTTCGCGGTCGACCTGGTGCACGCGCGAAGCCGTGCTCCGGCCTGGAGCGCTCTCGCCGCGGCGCACCGCTCGGGCGTGCCCTTCGTTACCACCTTCCACGGGACTTATACGTTCAAGGGCCCGTTGAAGCGCTGGTACAACTCGGTGATGACCCGGGGAGACCTGGTGATCGCGAACTCCCGCTTCATCGCCGACCACGTGGTCGCCAACTACCAACTGGCGGCGGAGCGCATACGGATCATTCCGCGCGGCGTCGATCTGGAGCTGTTCAGCCCCGAGAGGGTCAGCCCCGAGCGCGTCATCGCGCTGAGCCGTCAGTGGAACGTGCGGGACGACACGCTGGTGGTCATGCTGCCGGCGCGGCTGGTGCGTTGGAAGGGCCACGTCGTGCTTCTGGAGGCGCTGGCACGGCTGCGCCCCGAAAACGCCGTCTGTCTGCTGGTGGGCGCCGAGGGGGGGCGGGATCGCTATCGCCGCGAGCTCGAGGCGCGCATCACCAGGACCGGGCTTTCCAACATCGTCCATCTCACGGGACACTGCCGGGACATGCCGGCCGCGCTCATGCTGGCCGATGTCGTGGTGTCGGCATCCACCGAGCCCGAAGCCTTCGGACGCGTTATCGCCGAGGCCCAGGCGATGGGTTGCCCCGTGATCGTGGCGGACCACGGGGGCGGGGCCGAGCAGGTTCGCGGCAGTGGGGTCGGCTGGCTGTTTCCGCCCGGCGACGCGGCGGGTCTCGCCAGCGCCCTCGAGGAGGCGTTGCGGCTCGGCAGGGAGGAACGGGAGAGAATCTCCGTGCTTTCAACCGCCCACGTGAAGGAGCACTACACCAAGGAGCGCATGTGCGCCGCGACGTTGGACGTGTATGACGAGGTCCTGGCCCGACACCGCGGCCCAGCTGCGTCCGCGCCATGACCGACCGCCACCGGCAGCATCTTCGCGTCGACCATCGAACCGCGCGCGTTCTCGTGATCAAGCTGGGCGCTCTTGGCGACTTCGTGCAGGCGACCGGGGCGTTCGCCGGCATTCGCGCCTACCACCCCCGCGCCCATGTCGTCCTGCTGACCACGGCGCCCTATGAAAGCCTGGCCAGGGCCTCCGGTTGGTTCGATGAGGTCTGGACGGACAGCCGGCCGAAGCTGCGCGACATCTCGCAATGGCTGGCCCTCAGGCGCCGGCTCAGGCGCGGCCGCTTCGAGCGGGTCTACGACCTCCAGACCTCCGACCGGACAGGTCTGTACTTCCGGCTGCTTGGCCCGGGTCGTCGTCCGGAATGGTCGGGAACCGTCCGCGGCTGCTCGCATCCGCATACCAACCCGGAGCGGCGCCGGATGCACACCCTGGCCCGCCTCGCCGACCAACTTCGGACTACGGGGGTGACCATGCTGCCCGGGCCAAGGCTGGACGGGATCGACGCGGACATCACACGTTTCCGGTTGCCGCAACCCTATGTCCTGCTGGTGCCCGGAAGCTCGGCGCATCGGACGGACAAGCGCTGGCCGGCCGAGAACTACGCCGCGCTCGCGCGTTCGCTCGCGGTGGACAACGTCACGTCGGTTGTCATCGGCACCGTTGCGGAGCAGCAGCAGGCGAATCTGATAGCGGCGTCGGCTGCGAGCGCGCGCAGCCTCGCGGGACAGACCACCCTCGCCGAGATCGTCGCCATGGCCAGGGACGCGGTGGGCGCCGTGGGTAACGATACCGGCCCCATGCACCTGATCGCGGGCGCCGGCACTCCGTCACTCGTGCTGTTTTCCGGGGCTTCGGATCCGGCGCTCTGCGGCCAGCAGGGACCCGACGTGACGATCCTCAGGCGCGAGCCATTGTGGGAGCTGCCGGTCGCCGAGGTTGAAGCCCATCTGCGGTTGCGTTAAACCGTTGCGCCTGACGCGACCGGCAGGCCGCGTCGCGCAGGCGTACCTGTTGTACGCGAGCCTGTTGTACGCGAGGAAGTCATGGCCGAGGCCGCCGAGAGCCGCGATGTGAGGATCACGCTGCCCGACGGGAGCGTGCGCACCTATGCGGGCCCGGTCTCGGGCGCCGGGATCGCCGCTGACATCGGTCCCGGTCTGGCGAAGGCGGCGCTGGCCATCCGCGTGGGCGGCGTCCTCAAGGACCTGGCCACGGTCATCGACGAGGATGCCGAGGTGGCCGTCCTCACGCGCAAGGACGACGACGTTCTCGAGCTCTTGCGCCACGACGCCGCGCACGTGCTCGCCGAGGCGGTTCAGGAACTCTTTCCCGGGACGCAAATCACGTTCGGCCCGGCGATCGAGAACGGGTTCTACTATGACTTCGCGCGGGAGGAGCCGTTCACCCCGGACGACCTCGTGCGGATCGAGGAACGCATGCGCGAGATCGTCGACCGTGACGAAGAGATCCGTCGCGAGGTTTGGGACCGGACGAGGGCGATCGAGCACTTCCGCTCCGTGGGCGAGCATTTCAAGGCCGAGCACATCGAAACGTTGCCCGAGCATGAGGAGATCTCGATCTACCGTCAGGGCGAGAACTGGCTCGACCTGTGCACCGGCCCGCATCTGCCGTCGACGGGAAAGCTTGGCAATGCGTTCAAGCTCACCAAGCTGGCCGGCGCCTATTGGAAGGGCGACGCCAGCAATCCACAGCTTCAGCGCATCTATGGCACGTGCTGGCGCGACCGCAAGGAGCTCGATGCCTACCTCCACATGCTCGAGGAGGCCGAGAAGCGCGATCACCGCCGGCTCGGGCGCGAAATGGATCTGTTTCACATGCAGGAGGAGGCCGCGGGCAGCACGTTCTGGCACCCCAAGGGGTGGCTGCTCTATCGCATCTGCCAGGACTACATGCGCCGGCGGCTGGAGCGCGCGGGCTATGTCGAGGTGAGAACGCCGCAGCTCATCGCCCGGGTGCTGTGGGAGCGCTCGGGGCATTGGGAAAAGTTCCGCGACGCCATGTTTACCCTCGAAGACGAGGCGGACCGGGTGCTCGCGCTCAAGCCCATGAACTGCCCGGGTCACGTTCAGATCTATCGCCAGGGCATCAAGAGCTATCGCGACCTGCCGTTGCGCCTGGCCGAGTTCGGCTCATGCCTCCGAAACGAGCCATCCGGCGCGTTGCACGGGCTCATGCGCGCACGCGCCTTTACCCAGGACGACGCGCACATCTTCTGCACCGACGACCAGATCGTCCATGAGACGCGCGCCTTCTGCGATCTGCTCATCAGCATCTACGGCGACTTCGGCTTCACCGACGTGAAGATCAACTACGCCGACCGTCCCGAGGTGCGTGCCGGCGCCGACGAGATCTGGGACAAGGCCGAGTCCGCGTTGCTCGAGGCGACGGAGGCCACGGGGCTCGAATACGCGCACAACCCCGGCGAGGGCGCCTTCTACGGACCCAAGCTCGAGTTCGTGCTGCGCGACGCCATCGGGCGCGACTGGCAGTGCGGAACCCTGCAGGTGGACTTCGTGCTGCCGGAGCGTCTGGACGCGAGCTACGTGGCCGCGGACGGCTCCAAGCGCCGCCCGGTCATGCTGCACCGCGCGATCCTCGGGTCGTTCGAGCGTTTCCTGGGCATCCTCATAGAGAACTACGCCGGCCGGCTGCCGCTTTGGCTCGCCCCGGTTCAGGGGGTCGTGGCGACGATCACCAAGGACGCGGACGAATACGCCCGCGAAGTCCTGGCGGCGGGCGCGATGGCGGGCCTTCGTCTCGAGGGCGACCTGCGCAACGAAAAGATAAACTACAAAGTGCGGGAGCACAGCCTCGCGAAGGTTCCTGCCATACTGGTCGTCGGGCGGCGCGAGGCCACGGAGAGGACGGTGGCGGTGCGCCGACTGGGCGGCAAGCAGCAAGAAACTCTTGCGTTGGAACAAGCGCTTCTTAATCTTAAGGAGGAGGCGGTCGATCCCGCCGATCGTTTCGACTGAAAGCTCGCTTCGTCGCGCCGGGCCGCGGCAGCGACCTGAGAGATAAGGAGGAGCCTAGATCGTAAGACGACCCTTTGACATGACCCCGCCGACCAAGACCGGTCCTCGGGTCAACGACGATATCGACGCTGCACACGTCCGCCTCGTCGACGAGAATGGACAACAGGTCGGTGTCGTCCCCTTCGCGGAAGCGCTGCAACGCGCCGAACAAGCGGGCCTCGACCTGGTCGAGGTGGCCGCGGTGGCCGATCCGCCAGTCTGCAAGATCCTGGATGTTGGCAAGCTCAAATACGATGAGCAGAAGAAGCGCAACGAAGCGCGCAAGAAGCAGAAGATCATCGAGATCAAAGAGATCAAGCTCCGGCCCAACATCGACGAGCACGACTACGACGTGAAAATGCGGAGTGTCCGCCGGTTCATCGGCGACGGCGACAAGGTCAAGGTGACCATGCGTTTCCGCGGTCGCGAGATGGCGCACCAGCATCTGGGCGTCCGCGTTCTCGAGCGAGTGCGCGACGAGCTGGAAGGCATCGCCAAAGTAGAGCAGATGCCGAAGCTGGAGGGCCGCCAGATGGTCATGGTCATGTCGCCACGCTGACTCGCAGACGCGCCGGGCACCGGCGGCGGGATCCGCCGGAACCGTTCCTGGGAAAAAGGGCTTGCCGCGCCCCTCGTGCGGGGGTCCCGACGCTTGCCATGGAGAGGCCGGAGGGCTATAACCCGCCGGTTTCGCAGGGCGGGGCTCGACGTGTGCTCCGGAGCATGCTCGATCCCCGCGGCCAACGTAGGAAGCGGAAATGCCCAAGTTGAAGTCGAAAAGCTCGGCCAAGAAGCGCTTTGGCTTCACCGCCACGGGCAAGCTCAAGATGAAGCCGTCGCGGATGCGGCACAACCTCCGCAAGCGACCGAAATCGATGAAGCGCAAGGCGCGGCACGCCGCTTTCATGTCCCGTGCCGACGCCCAGATCGTCGGGCCCATGCTCCCTTACGGCAAAAGGGGATAGACAATGTCGAGGGTCAGGCGAAGTATCGCGCGGCACGCCCGCAGAAAGAAGGTGTTGAAGCAGGCGCGTGGCTATCGCGGCCGCAACAGCACCAATTATCGGGTCGCGCTGGAGAAGGTCGAAAAAGCGCTCCAGTACGCCTACCGCGACCGGCGTACGCGGAAGCGCAACTTTCGGGGCTTGTGGATTCAACGGATCAACGCCGGCGCACGCCAGCATGGCATGACGTATTCCCAGTTCATGAGCGGTATCAGGCGCGCCGGAGTGGAGCTCGATCGGAAGGTGCTCGCCGACATTGCCGTGCGTGAGCCCGCGGCCTTTAAGGCACTGGTCGATCAGGCGCAGAACGCCCTTAAGCAGGCCGCCTGAGACGCCGCGCCCTCGGTTCCTGAAGGCGGGCGGAGGCCGGAAGGGGACGCTTCTGCGGAAGGTCCCCTTATTGATTCGTGCGGTTTAAGGGAATGTGTCGCCGTCGAGGTTGAGGAGATGGACGTAGGAGAGACCGAACGGCTCGAGACCGAGCTGCTTGCGGAAGTCGCGACCGCGGCGGACCTGGCCGCGCTCGAATCCGTGCGGGTCAAGGCCCTCGGCCGCAAGGGGCGGATCACGGAGCGGATGAAGGGGCTCGGCCACCTCGACCCCGAGAGCAAGCGCGAGACGGGGCTGGCGCTCAATCGCGTCAAGGAAGCCGTATCCCAGGCGATCGAGGCGCGGCGGCGCGACCTCGCCGACGTGGCGCTCGAGGCGCGGCTCGGAGACGAGACGGTCGACGTGACGCTACCGCCCCGCCCCGCGCCGTCGGGCCGGCTTCATCCGGTCAGCCAGACCATCGACGAATGCGTGGCGATCTTCGGCGAGATGGGATTCACGGTCGCCGAGGGGCCGGATATCGAGGACGACTTCCATAACTTCACGGCCCTGAACATTCCACCCGAACACCCCGCCCGGCAGATGATGGACACCTTTTACCTGCCGGAGAAGCCGGACGGCTCGCGGCTGGTGCTGCGGACCCACACCTCGCCGGTACAGATCCGAGAGATGGAGCGGCGCGGCGCTCCGCTCAGGGTCATCGCGCCCGGACGCACCTATCGCTGCGACAGCGACGCGACGCATACGCCCATGTTCCATCAGATCGAGGCGCTGGTGGTCGACGAAACCACCCACATGGGCCATCTCAAGGGATGCGTGATCGAGTTTTGCCGAGCCTTCTTCGACGTCCCCGACCTGCCGGTCCGGTTTCGCCCGAGCCACTTCCCATTCACCGAGCCGTCGATGGAAGTGGATATCGGCTGCAGCCGCTCGGGCGACGAGCTGGTCCTCGGCGAGGGCGGCGACTGGCTCGAGATCATGGGGAGCGGGATGGTGCACCCGGCCGTGCTCCGCGCCGGCGGCATCGACCCGGACCGCTATCAGGGCTTTGCGTTCGGCATGGGGGTCGATCGCATAGCGATGCTCAAATACGGAATCCCGGATCTCCGGACGTTCTTCGAATCGGACCTGCGCTGGCTCAGGCACTACGGCTTCGTCCCCCTCGAGGTGCCGTCCATGACCCGTGGCTTGTGAGCCGGAGGGCGGTGCGTCATGAAATTCACGCTCTCCTGGCTCAAGGACCATCTGGACACCGAGGCGAACCTCGAGCGGACCGTCGACACCCTTACCGCCATCGGACTGGAGGTCGATAGCGTCGAGGATCGCATGAGCGCCCTCGCGCCGTTCACGGTGGCGCGGGTGCTTGCGGCAGAACCTCACCCCAAGGCCGATCGTCTCAAGGTGTGCGCGGTGGACACCGGACGCGAGCGGGTGCAGGTGGTGTGCGGCGCTCCCAATGCGCGCGCCGGGATGAAGGGTGTTTTCGCGGCCGTCGGCAGCTATATCCCCGGCACGGACATGACCCTCACCGCCGCCCGGATCCGTGGCGTCGAATCCAATGGAATGCTCGTCTCGGAGCGGGAAATGGGTCTGAGCGACGAGCACGAAGGCATCATCGAGATGCCGGACGACGCGGAGGTGGGCGAGCCGTTCGCGCGCATGCTGGGCCTCGACGATCCGGTGATCGACGTGGAGGTGACCCCGAACCGGCCGGACTGCACCGGCATTCGCGGGATTGCGCGCGACCTGGCCGCGGCCGGACTGGGAACCCTCAAGCCGGTCGAAACGATGACGCCGGTGGACGGCGGCTTCGAGAGCCCAATTCGCTGGGAGATCGAGCCGAGCGAGCACAACTCCTGTGTTTACGTGGTCGGCCGCTATTTCCGCAACGTGACCAACCGCCCAAGCCCGCGCTGGCTGCAGGACCGGCTGCGGGCCATCGGTCTCCGACCGATATCGGCGCTCGTGGACATCACCAACTACGTGACCTTCGACCTCGGGCGGCCGCTTCACGTCTTCGACGCGGCAAAGCTCGCGGGCGGCGCGCTCACCATGCGCGCGGCCAGGGACGGCGAGGAGCTCGAGGCCCTCAACGGCAAGACCTATGTGCTGGACCGGGAAATGACGGTCATCGCGGACGAGAGGGGCGTTCACGGGCTGGGCGGTGTCATGGGAGGGGAGGCGTCCGGCTGCACCGAAAACACGACGGAGGTCTTCCTGGAGGTCGCGCTTTTCGACACGGTGCGAACGGCGGCCACGGGGCGGAAGCTCAATCTGCAGTCGGATGCGCGCTACCGGTTCGAACGCGGCGTCGACCCCGAATCCGCGGACTGGGGGGCGGAGGTGGCGGCGCATCTCATCGGGGAGTTCACCGGCGGCGAGCCGAGTCATGTGGTTTCGGCCGGCGCGATGCCCGACAGCCGCCGCGGCATCGCTCTGCGCATGAGCCGGGCCCGCACGCTGGGCGGCGTCGTGCTGGCGCCGGAGCGACAGACCGGCATTCTCGAGAAGCTCGGCTTCGGCCTCGACGGCGCCGGCGAGACGATCCAGGTCACCCCACCCAGCTGGCGCCCCGACGTGCTCGGCGAGGCCGATCTCATCGAGGAAATCGTCCGCATCAACGGGCTCGATGCGATCCCGGCCGTACCTCTCGAGCGCGAGACGGCTCTGCCGCGACCGGCGATAACGCCGCGGCAGCGCCTCGCCGCGCAGGTTCGGCGGAAGCTCGCCGCGCGCGGCCTCTACGAGGCGGTGTCGTGGTCGTTCACCGCCTGTGAGGCGGCCGAGCTGTTCGGCGGCGTTCCGGACAAGCTGCGGCTCGCCAATCCGATCAGCCAGGACCTCGACGTGATGCGGCCGTCGATCCTGCCGAACCTGATCGCGGCGGCCGGGCGCAACCTCGACCGCGGCTTCGCCGACTTCGGCATGTTCGAGATCGGCCCGCAGTACCGCGACGACACCCCCGACGGGCAACGGCTCGTCGCCGCCGGCATACGTCAGGGGCGGCTCCACGCGCCCCACTGGGCGACGGGGGCGAGGCCCGTGGACGCGTTCGATGCCAAGGCCGACGCGCTCCAGGGTCTTGCCGCCGCCGGGGCGCCCGACAACCTACAGGTCACGCGGGACGCGCCGGGCTGGTACCATCCGGGCCGCTCGGCCACGCTCAGGCTTGGCAAGACCGTGCTCGCGCATTTCGGCGAGCTGCATCCGCGCGTGTCGAGCAGATTGGACGTGAGGGGTCCGCTGGTCGGCTTCGAGCTGTATCTCGACGCCGTGCCGATCCCCAAGGCCAGGCGGACCACGCGTCCGCCCTTGCGGCTCTCTCCCCTACAGCCCGTAAGCCGCGACTTCGCTTTCGTCGTCGACGAGGGCGTCTCGGCCGAGGATATCCTCCGGGCCGTGCGCGGCGCCGACAAGTCGCTGATATCCGAGGTGTCGCTCTTCGACGTCTACACGGGCGAGGGAATCGACCGGGGCAAGAAATCGCTCGCGGTCACGGTGACGCTTCAACCGGTCGAGGCGACGTTGACCGACGAACAGATCGAAGCCATCGCGCTCAAGATTATCCAAAACGTCGAGAAACGAGCCGGTGGCGTGCTGCGCGGTTGAGTCGCGAGGCGCGCGAACCACCGAACTACCTTAATCCATTGTTCACCTTGCTGTTGCTACGCTATCCGTCCGAGTGCATATGCATATATAGCCAATCCGGCGCCACGCCAGCCGATGAGCGAAGCGAGAAACGACGCGAAAGCCATGGTGGCGGGCTCGAGCCACGCCGAAGCCACGGCAGGATCCCGTTTTCGCTTCGGTATAAGAGCCAAGCTGGTCACCACGTTCGCGATGGTGGCCGGAATGACGGTCGTCGCCGGGGTCGGTGGCTGGCTGTCGTACAACGTCATCGAGCAGCGCCTCGTCGAGATCACGCATCGGGGCATGCGTTCCATGACCATGGCCCAGCACCTGTCCGCCGGCAGCGCCCGTTTGGCCGACGCGGCGTCCGAGCTCGACAGGGTCTCCACGCATGATGAGCGCGAAGAGGTGCTCGCCGCGCTCCTCGCGCGCATCGACGGCCTGCTCGACCTCGTCAGCGCACTGGAACAACAAGGGGCGGACGAAGCGACAGTCGCCAAGCTCCGTGGTCTGGCGGCGGAAATGTCAACGAACCTCCGCGGCCAGGACGCGGCCATCGCCAGGCTGATCGAGGCGAGGCGCCAACGCCGGAACACGACGAGCCGACTTGCGGAGGCGCACCAGCGCTTCCTCGGCGCACTCGAGCCGCTCGTCGACGAAGCAGGTGCCGAGGTGCGGCGCTCGGGACAGGATCTCGTGGTCTTTACCGGCGAGTCGATGGATAGGATCCTGAGCCAAACCACCAACCTGATCACCGTATCGAACCTGCAAAGCGACATCTCATCCCTCCGCAGCCTCTATTCGGAGGCTGCGGACGCAAAGGACAGGCGATCGCTTAGACAACTCAGGAGAGTTGCAAACGGCACGTCTACGCGCGCGATGGCGCTGATGTTCCGGCTCCGGGAGAGTGAGAACCTGGACAACATTGCGCCCTTGATCGAGCAGCTTGCCGCATACGGCAAGAGTAAGGACAACCTGTTCGCATGGCGCCAGGCGATGGTCTCGTCCGAAACGCCCGAGGCCGAGCGCATTGCGGCGGAAGCGCGGCTCGATGAGGCCATTGCCAATGCGGGCCAGGTCGACAAGCGCGTGGGTGTCGTGCTCGGGCCGCTGCTCACGAAGGCGAGCAACGCGATCTCGGAATCGAGCGCGCAAGTGCGGTTCGCGACGAACAGCGCCATAGATCGCCTGATTACCGAGGAGCTACCGTGGCTGCGCACGTATATGGGGCTGATCGCAGCTGGAAATCATTTGACGGGCCTGCTGAATCAAGCATCGATCGCCCCCGATCGGAATCGAATAGAGGTTCTCCGCGCGCAATTCGAGCGAGTATCGGAAGAAGCGCGGGCGCTCATGGACGCGGCACCGGACACCGATGCGAAGGACAGAATCGCCGAACTGGCGGAGGACCTGCTGGTTTTCGGCAGCGAGCATGGCGGCCTGTTCGCGCTGCGCACCGCCGAGAGCAAGGCCCAGTCGGAAAGCGACGCTTTCCTGGCCCGCAACAGCGAGCTTGCGGAGCGGCTTGGCGCCACCGTGGACGAGCTCGTTGACGCCGTCCAGCTGTCCAGCGCCTCGGCGACCGATCAAGCCACGTCGGCGCTCAACAGAGGTCGCATCTGGCTCGCCGCCTTCGCCGTGGCGAGCGTCATGGGCTCGGTGCTCGTCGTCGTGTTCTATGTCGGGCCGCGCATTGCATCGCGTCTGACCGGGCTTGCGCGCTCCATGCGCGAGATCGCGGAAGGCAACCTCGGTGTGAAGATCATCCACGGTGGCAATGACGAGATTTCCGAGATGGCGGACGCGCTCGTCGTCTTCCGCGACAATGCGAATGAGATTCAGATGGCCCACGCCCGAGCCGAGGAGGAGAGCAGACGCGCCTCGGACGAGCGACACCGTGTTCGCATGACGCTCGCGGAAAGCTTCGAGGCCAGCGTGAAGAACGTGGTCGAACGCGTGCTGGTCGCATCGACGGAGATGCGTGGGGTCGCCGAGGATGTGGCCGGGAACGCCTCGCGCACCGACGAGCAGGCCTCGTCCGCCGCAGCGGCATCCGAGCAGGCCTCGGTGAGCATCAGGACAGTTGCGTCCGCCGCCGACAAGCTGTCCAAGTCCATTTCGGAAATCGGACAACAAGCCGCCGATTCCTCCGGCATGGCGAGCCAGGCCGTGTCCGACGCCGAAAGCACCAACGAGTCCGTCCATTCTCTGGCCGAGGCCGCAGCACGGGCGAACGAGATTCTTGAAATCATCAGTGGCATCGCCAGTCAGACAAGCATGCTGGCGCTCAACGCGACCATCGAGGCCGCGCGCGCCGGCGACGCCGGCAAGGGCTTCGCCGTCGTGGCCTCGGAGGTCAAATCGCTGGCCAACCAGACCGCCCAGGCGACGGAACAAATCTCGGACCAGATCAGCTCCATACGAACCGCAACCCGCGAAGCCGTGGACGCGCTCAAGTCCATTGGCGGGACCATCGGCAAGCTCGACGAGATCTCGAACGGCATTGCGACAGCCGTCGGGAAGCAGGATGCCGCGACCCAGGAAATCGCCCGGAATGTCCAGCAGCTCGCAAGCGGCACGGAGCAGGTATCGGGCTCGATGGCAGCCGTGTCCGGCGCCGCCTCGGCCACCGGTTCGGATGCCGACAGGGTGGTGAACACCGCCTCCGAGCTGTCGGACGAGGCGAACACGCTACTGTCGGAAGCAAACGACTTCCTCGAAAGGATCCGGCAGGCGTAAGCTCCTGCCGGGTGTCACCTGGAACAAATCCCCCGGAGCACCGCGCCGGCCCTATGCGTGCGGCCGCCGCCTCCCTATATTGCAGCGCGACCGAATCACCGAGCGCGCCCATGACCGACCTCGGCCACATCCGCAACTTCGCCATCGTCGCCCACATCGACCACGGCAAGTCGACCCTCGCCGACCGCCTGATCGAGCGCTGCGGCGCCTTGAGCGCACGGGAGATGAGAGAGCAGGTCCTGGATTCGATGGACCTCGAGCGCGAGCGCGGCATCACCATCAAGGCGCAGACGGTGCGGCTCGTCTATACGGCGAGGGACGGCGAGACCTATCAACTCAATCTCATGGACACGCCCGGTCACGTGGACTTCGGCTACGAAGTGAGCCGGTCCCTCGCCGCTTGCGAGGGCTCGCTCCTGCTGGTCGACGCCAGCCAGGGCGTCGAGGCCCAGACCCTGGCGAACGCCTATCTCGCCATCGATGCGGACCATGAGGTCGTTCCGGTGCTCAACAAGATCGACCTCGCCTCCGCCGAGCCGGAGCGGGTAAGGGAGCAGATCGAGGAGGTCATCGGCCTCG
>JBHICL010000039.1:0-13712 GCA_046759605.1 Alphaproteobacteria bacterium
GTACCGCGTAGGATCCTGTTCCTCGACGAGATCCCCAAGAGACCCACGGGCAAGCTGCAACGCATAGGGCCGGCCGAGAAGCTCGGCCTCGCTGCGTGAGAACGATGCGCGTGTGCGTCTACGGTGCCGGAGCCATCGGCGGCGCCATCGCGGTCCGGCTGCACGCGGCCGGCGTGGACGTCACCTGCATCGCCCGCGGCCCCCACCTGGCCGCCATGCGGGAGCACGGCCTCAAGCTTATCGGCGAAGGCGAGGAGACGGTCGCGCGGGTCCGGTGCACCGACGATCCACGCGAGGCCGGTCCCCACGACTATGTGCTGGTGACGTTGAAGACCCACTCGGCGGCCAAGGCGGCGGGCGCGATGCGGCCCTTGCTGGGTCCGGAGACCGCGGTGGTCACGGCCCAGAACGGCGTGCCCTGGTGGTACTTCTACAAGCACGGCGGACCGCACGACGGCGCGCGGCTTCGCTCCACCGACCCCGACGGCCAGCAATGGGACCTGATCGGCCCGGAGCGCGCAATCGGCTGCGTCCTCTATCTGGCGGCCGAGGTCATTGAGCCCGGCGTGGTCCGGCACCAGTACGACGACCGCCTGTCCGTCGGCGAGCCCGACGGGTCCCGGTCCGAACGCGTGCGCGAGCTCTCGGAGATCCTGACGACGGCGGGCTTCAGGGCCCCGGTGCGTCCGCGCATCCGCGACGAGATCTGGCTCAAGCTGTGGGGCAACGTGTCGTTCAATCCTTTGAGCGTCCTCACCCACGGGACCCTGATCCAGCTCGCCACGGACCCCGAGGTGAAACCCGTGGCGCGCGCCATGATGATCGAGGCGCACGCGGTCGCGGAGGCGCTGGGCGTCGGGTTCCCGGTGGACGTGGACACCCGCATCCAGTGGGCCGCGGATGTGGGCGAGCACAAGACCTCGATGCTGCAGGACCTGGAGCTCGGCCGCCCGATGGAGATCGACGCCATGGTGACCGCCGTGCAGGAGCTTGGCCGGCTGGTCGCGGTGGCCACGCCGACCATCGATGCCGTGCTGTCGCTGGTGAAGATGCGCGCCCGCGTCGCCGGGTGCTATGACGGCTGAGCCGGCGGTTGCCGGCGTTCAGCCGCGGACGCGCGAGATCGCTTTCTCCCAGCCGCCGAGCAGCTGGCGGCGCGTCGCCTCGTTCATCGCCGGCTCGAACAGTGTCTCCCGCCGCCACTGCCGGGCGATCTCCTCCACCGAGTCGTAAATCCCGGTCTCGAGCCCGGCCAGGTAGGCGGCGCCCAGCGCCGTCGTCTCCGTGACCGCGGGGCGCTCGACGGGCAGGTCGAGAATGTCGGCGAGGAACTGGACCAGCCAGTCATTCATGACCATGCCGCCATCGACCCGGAGCGCGTTCGGGGGCGCGCCCATGTCTCCCGTCATGGCGCCGATCAGATCCCTGGTCTGGTAGCACACGGCTTCGAGCGCCGCGCGCACGATCTCGGCGACACCTGTATCGAGGGTCATTCCGACGATCGCGCCACGCGCGTCAGGATCCCAGTGCGGCGCCCCGAGCCCGACGAACGCGGGCACCATGTAGACGCCCTTGTTGCCGTCGAGGCCGCGCGCCAACGCCTCGCTTTCGGGCGCGCTGGCGATGACCTTGAGGCCGTCGCGCAGCCATTGCATTGCCGCGCCGGCGACAAAGATGCTGCCCTCGAGGGCATAGGCGGTCTCGCCGTCGAGCCGATAGGCGATGGTGGTGAGCATCCGGTTGCGCGAGGGCACGAGCTCCGCGCCGGTGTTCAGCACGGCGAAGCAGCCGGTGCCGTAGGTGCTCTTGACCATTCCAGGCGTGAAGCACGCCTGCCCGACCGTCGCCGCCTGCTGGTCGCCGGCGATGCCGCCCACCGGGAGCGTTCTGCCGAACAGCTCCGGGTCCGTCTCGCCGAACGGAGCGGCGCTGTCCAGGACCTCCGGCATCATGCGCGCCGGCACGTCGAAGAGGTCCATGAGGTCCGGATCCCACGCCTGGGCGCGGATGTCGAACAGCATGGTGCGGGAGGCGTTGGTCGCGTCGGTCGCGTGACGGCGGCCGCCCGTGAGCCGCCACAGAAGGAAGCTGTCGATGGTGCCGAAGGCAAGCTCGCCCGCTTCGGCGCGGACCCGAGCCCCCGGCACCTCCGCGAGCAGCCACGCGAGCTTGGAGGCGGAGAAGTAGGGGTCGATGACCAGCCCCGTGCGCTCGGTCACCAGCTCTTCCCGTCCCTCGTCGATCAGCCTGCGGCAATGGTCCGCTGTGCGCCGGTCCTGCCAGACGATGGCATTGTGGATCGGCTTGCCGGTGGCACGGTCCCACACCACGGTGGTCTCGCGCTGATTGGTGATGCCGATGGCCTCGACCCTGTGCCCGGCGTCCTCGCATTCGTCCAGGACCTTGCGGCATACCGCCCGCGTGGCGCGCCAGATCTCCTCCGGATCGTGCTCGACCCACCCCGGCTTGGGAAATATCTGCCCAAGCTCCTCGACCGCCGCGGCGACCGGACGCCCAGAGCGGTCGAAGACCAGGGCGCGGGTGCTGGTCGTGCCCTGGTCGATGGCAAGGATGTGCGGTACGTCGCCCACGGCGCATGCCCCCGCTGCTGCTGCTCACATGGTTCGTTGAGACGGGATTGAACTGCCGGTTACACTCTAGCTTCCATCTTTTCCTTCGCCAAACGGCGAGACGCAGTCGCCGTGGCAACAGGGCGCGCTTGGCCGGGACGGATTGTGACGGATAACAGCGAACTCGATCTCCTGGTTATCGGCGGCGGTATCAACGGCGCCGGCATCGCCCGCGACGCGGCGGGGCGCGGGCTCCGGGTGCTGCTCTGCGAGCAGGACGACCTGGCGGGGGCCACGTCCTCGGCCTCGAGCAAGCTGATCCACGGGGGTCTCAGATATCTCGAGCGCTACGAGTTCCGTCTCGTGCGCGAGGCGCTCGGCGAACGCGAGGTGCTCTTGCGCGCCGCGCCGCACGTCATCTGGCCGCTCCGCTTCGTGCTGCCGTATTCGAGCGACCTGCGCCCGGCCTGGATGCTTCGGCTGGGGCTCCTGCTCTACGACCACCTGGGCGGGCGAGAGCTCCTGCCCGGATCGCGAGCCATCGACCTGCGCGGCCACCCGGCCGGGGCCCCACTGCGCAGCGAGCTGCGCAAGGGCTTCGTCTACTCCGATTGCCGGGTCCTGGACGCCCGCCTCGTGGTGCTGAGCTGCCTCGACGCCGCCGAGCGCGGGGCGCAGGTGCTGACCCGGACCCGCTGCACCTCGGCGCGGCGGGTGGACGGCCTGTGGCAGGCGACGCTCGAGCCGGTGGGCGGCGCGGTGCGAACGGTGCGCGCCCGGGCGCTCGTCAATGCCGCGGGTCCCTGGGCTTCGCGGCTGCTGCACGACGTCATCGAGAGCGGACAACGGCAGGATCTGCGCATGGTCAAGGGGAGCCATATCGTCGTGCGCCGACTGTTCGCGCACGACCATGCCTATATCCTGCAGGCGCGGGACCGCCGCATCGTCTTCGCCATCCCCTTCGAGCAGGATTTCACGCTCATCGGCACCACCGACGTGGATTTCGACGGCGACCCCGGCGACGTTCGGATCTCGGAGGACGAAGTCCGCTATCTCTGCGCCGCGGTGAACCGTTATTTCGCACGACCGATAGCCCCGGAGGACGTGGTCTGGAGCTACGCGGGCGTGCGTCCGCTCTACGACGATGGCTCGGTCGAGGCGTCCGTGGTGACGCGGGACTATGTCCTCGACGTGGACGCGCGGCACGGCGAGGCGCCGCTACTCTCGGTCTTCGGCGGCAAGATCACGACCTTTCGCCGGCTCGCCGAGCATGCGATGGAGAAGCTGGCCGCCCACCTGGGCGGCATGGGACCGGCCTGGACAGCCGCGGCGCCGCTCCCGGGTGGCGATATTCCGAACGCGGATTTCGACGCATTTCTCGCGGAGCTCCGGGCGCGCCATCCATGGCTGCCGGACGCGCTCGCGCATCGGCTCGCGCGGGCCTACGGAACGCGGGCCGAGACGGTCATCGGCGCCGCGCGCGGGCTCGACGGCCTGGGCGCGTGCCTGGGCGGCGACCTGTATGCGGCGGAGGTGGACTACCTGGTCCGGCACGAGTGGGCGCGCACGGCCGAGGACATCCTGTGGCGCCGTTCCAAGCTGGGCCTCCACGCCCCGCCCGAGACCGCCGGCCGGCTGGCGACATGGCTCGCGGAGCACCCGGTGGGCACCGCCGCCGCCAACGCCGCGCAGTAGACGCCCCATGCCGGTTCGCGCCGTGGTCTGGGACATGGACGGCACGCTGCTCGACAGCGAGCCCCTCCACGACGAGACCATGATGGCGGTCACGGGGCGCCTGGGCTACGCACTCTCACCGGAGGAGCTCGAGGGCTTCCTGGGCCTGGGAACGGAGGAGTGCTTCCGCCGCATGGCGGCTCGTCACCGGTTCTCCGTGGATTTCGCAGGCTTCAACGCGGAGCTCAACCGCTACTATGTGGCCAACGCGCCGGCCAAGGTGCGGCCGCGCCCGGGCGCCCGGGAAACGGTGCTGGCGCTCGCCGAACGCGGCGTGCCCCAGGCCTGCGCCTCGAACAGCGACCGTCCGATCGTCCAGGCGAACCTGGCCGTCCTCGGCGTGGACTCGGCCCTTGACGCCGTGGTGGCCGGCACCGACGTGGCCCGTGTGAAGCCGGCCCCTGACGTGTTCCTGCGCGCCTGCGCGCTCTTGGGCGTCGCGCCCGCGGAGACCGTTGCCGTCGAGGACACGCCCACCGGCATTGCCGCCGCCCGCGCCGCCGGATGCACCACGGTGGCATGGCCGCAGGCGCGGGGCGCGCACCTCGACTTCTCCCACGCGCACCACGTGGTCCAGGACATCACAGCGTTCTTCCGGTGCGAGCTCGGGGTCGGCTAGGGGCGTTCCGCCCCTCAACTATCCAACATGGACAGACATCTCCCGAGATCCGACCTCCGACGGCTCATTCACGTCGCGCCACGAACCACCGCCAGGATGAGAAGCACGGCCACGGCAGCGGCAAGCACGATCATCCACCTCCGACGCGTGTTCATGGGCAACACCACGAAACGGGTACCTCAGTCCCCGGTATTCTCAAAAGCATGCATAGGAAAATCTGCAGCAATTGACACATGTCAATGACACGGGCTTTCCGGCTCATGCTGCTGGCCATCTCCTCGGCGTCGATTCGGGGCTACGGAAATGACCGCGCCACACCGCCTTGCCGCCGTCCTTCTGCTCGCCGCTACCCCGGCCGCGGCGCAGGAGTTTCCGGGCGACCCCGGCGCTGGAGGCGAGCTCGCGCTCAGGGTCTGCGGTGTCTGCCACTTCGTCGCCTCGGAACAGGTCGACCCCGTAAGCGCCGAGGCCCCGCCCTTCGACGAGATCGCCGCCGACCCCGCCGTCACCGAGCTCAGCCTGCGGGTCTTTCTCAGGACTCCCCACACACAGATGCCGGACCTGGTTCTGACGCCCCAGGAAACCGACGATGTGATATCCTACATTCTGACCCTCAAGGCGCCCTAGCGGCTGGGCGCCACGCGAAGACGGGAGGCAGGGACGCGCCGCGGCACGGTGCCCGGGCGCCCGATCCACGGTGCTGGCGACGAGAGTCATCGTTCTCTATGGCGTTTATATGGCGGCCGGCCTGGCCATCCACCTGGCGTTCTATGGCGGCATCGAGTGGGCCGGTGTCTTCGTTTACGTGGTCATGGTGTTCTGGCCGATTTTCCTGCTCTTCGAGGCGTTCAAGCTGCTCCTCGTCTTCGTCCTCGTCGTCGTCGCGATGGGTGTTGCGGTCCATCTGCTGCTCCGCATCGGTTCGGGGCTTCTCGGCGGGCGCTAGAGCGACGAGCACGGCCCCGGGGTGGAGGACTCAGCCCCGCTGTCTCAATCTCTCGAAACGGTGCACCATCAACGCGGTCGCGGCCACCGGCGCGGCAAGATTGACCAGCGGCACGGTGAACACGAACGCGATGGCGGCCCCCGCCAGCCAGACCTGCCCCCGCCGGCGCCGCCTCAACGCGCGCGCGGACTTGGGCGGAACGCGCCGGAAAGCCACCAGCTCGAAGTACTCACGGCCCAGGAGATAGCCGTTCACGACGTAGAAGAGCACGAGGTTGAGCGGCGGCAGGAAGATGAGCACCACATACAGCGGCAACAAGACCAGGTTCACGAGGACGATCACGGCGCCCAGGCGCAGGCCGGTTCCGACCGCCTCGGCAATGGACTGCTCCCGGGGCGGCGCCATGCCCGGGTAATGACGCTCCTCGACCGCCCGCGCCACGTCCTCGAGAAAGAAGCCGAGCACCAGCGAGACGGCGCCGGGAAAGATGACGATCGTAACGATCACGACGGCGAGGCCGCCGAGGACATCGACGGCGCGCTCCAGCCAGCGGCTCTCGAACACCTCGAAGCTGCCAAGTGCGAGCCCGACCGCGAGCCACAGGACGACGAAGAACGCGAGGGTGATCACCACGCTCTTGAGCAGCACCCGGATGAAGCGCGGGTCGTCGAGCTGGCCCAGCGTCTTGCCGATGTCGTCGAGCAACAAGCCCCCCAATCGCCCGCACCCGCGGAGAACGGCAGCATTGCCGGATCGCGAGCCGTTGTCGACCGGCCGATGCGGCGCCCCTCGTGGGGCGAGCCGGCCGCGTTCAGGCCACGAAATGAGCGACCAGGCGATAGCCGGCGAGAATAGCGGCCAACCAGAACGCACCACACGTGGTCACGACGAAGAGGATCGTGCGCCTGAGCGGCCACTTCTCCTGAGCCCGGGCGGCCGTATCGGGGGCGGTGCGCGGCACCGAAGCTCCATGGAGCGGCACGGTAAGCACGGAAGCGTTTTTCATAACCCTCTCAAGCGAATGCTGTTTCAGAGGCCTTGATACCGAACCGCCAGCCCGGACTCCGCTCGCGGCGATTGGGAAAGAGGGCGGCAGGCGCCCGGAAATCGGGCTGCGGAGATCAAATTTCCCGCCGGGCTGCCTGCCGCCTGACAGGCTCCAAACCACCCTCGGTAGCCTGTCGGTTCTGGAAGCGCCAGAGGCACCATGAGTATAGCAAGCACCGAAGATGGTAGTACCGGTGCGCAAGTTATAATACTTGTTGATTCGGCATTAACTCGCCAGAGTTGCCACCTTCGTATTACCTAGGATTTGCCACGCCAACGGACGGACGCCCCATGGCAGCTCGTCCAGCAGCGAAGGAGCGGCGGTATTCGTCGGCGGAACCGGACGCCGAGCAGCAGGGGTGACCTGACCGGCGCGCCCGTGCTACCGATGCGAGGCGCATCCTGGCGAAGCAGGGAGGGGGCGGATGGCTTCGGAGTCGCGAGAGCACCTAGCCAGCAAGGACACCTGGATCCGACTGCTCTATATGGTCCTTTTCGCTGTCGCGTTCTATCTGCTGCAGTTCATCGTGGCGGCTGTTGCCGTTCTACAGTTTCTGCTCACGCTGCTCACGGGCGCGAGCAACCAGCGGCTCAGCACACTGGGCCGCGAGCTCGGCAGCTACCTCAAGGAAATCGTCGAGTTCGTGACCTATGGGGCGGAACGCCGACCGTTTCCGTTCTCGGACTGGCCGTCGGTCGCCCGGGAAGCCGACGCCGACCAGCCCCTCGCGTGACGCGGGGACGGAAGGACCGCCACGGACGGAGCTATTGGCCGACCGAGTCTCGCCTGCGGCGAATTTTCTCGCGCACGTCCTTCCACCGCCAGCGAAAGTCCAGCCACCGCCGCCGGACCCACGGCACGTCGAACAGGATCACGAGCGCGCCCAGTGGGATCATCCAGAGGCCGAGTATGGGCAGGAAGAAAAAAAGGCCGCCGATGATCAGGGCCGCGCCGATCGCAACTCTCACGTGTCTGGGGGCGGTAACCATCGCGCGGTAGTGACGGTTGGGCCTGCGCATGCCTGAACTTTCAAGGGACCGAAGAAGGTAACGGGAGGTGGCTGGACCTCGGCTCATCGCGGCTCATGGGGCGTCTCGGCCCTGGATACCCGTAGGGTACGGCAATGTTCGTGTCAATCCCTCTCCCGCGGCGCACGCCCCCCTCGCCGAGCCGCTATCTGAGGGAACGGCCTTGCTGTGCGAGGAGCGCCCGCATGCGCGCCGAGGCTCTGGAAACCGCATCCGCGGGCGGCATGCCCTCGTGGATCACGCGGTGGACCATTTCGCCGATAATGTTCCCATCCAGAATCACCGACGCTTCGGGGCGGCGTACCTCGGAAACCGCGCCGAAGGTCTCGATCCCGTCCATTCCCTGGAGGATGGCCTTGAGCCGAGCCCGGCCATAATGCTCGAGCACGCCGGTGAGATCGCGATAGAGCATGTCTTCGTTGGCGACTTCGGGCAAGACGGGCAGCATGCCCCCCGGCGCCATATGCAACCAGGCGATGTAGACGTCCGGATTGAACAGGAACAGGACCAGACGCGCCACCGCCGCCCGTCGCGCCGGATCTTCGGTCGCGAACAGACCGAGCGCCGAGACCGCCCCGAAGCTCGCCGGACGCCGGTTGGTGATCCGGGTAACGGTGCGTGTGTTCGAAAGCAGGTCCGGATCGAAGGCGGCGCCTTCGAGCGCGCTGAAGTTCGCACCCGTCAGCGAGTCCGCGGCGATCTCGGGCAGCGCTAGATCGTCCATGATGAAGGTTGAATAGAACATCATGGCGAGCCGCCCCTGGAGGTAATAGTCGCGCGCCCTGGGGGTGTGGGCGCCGGGCGGCGCGAACGCGGCCAACTGTTTGACGAAAGCGAGGGTCTCCACCGTCTCCGGCGAGTCGAAGACGAGGCGTCCCGCGCGGTCGATGATCCGCACACCGTTGCCAAGCGCCAGGTGCGTGAAGACCTGCTGAGCGTAGCTATCGGCCTCGGTCCCGATCAGGATGCCGTAGCGGCCTCGCGCCGGATCGTGGAGCCGCTCGGCGGCGGTGAGGATGTCCTCCCACGTGCGCGGCGGCGGCAGGCCCGCTTCGGCGAACCAGTCGGCGCGATAGACGAGCCCCTGCAGCCAGCCGTGAAACGGCACGCCGTCGAAGGCTCCGGTCGCGGCGTCCCTCAGCATGCGCCGGGCGCCGAGCGCGAACCGCTCCGGCCCGAGCCTGTCCATGATCGCGGTCGCCAGTCCACGGTCGAGCGCCCCCCTGGCGGCCAGCGCGATGATCGTGTCCGCCCCGGCATGAACGATGTCGGGCGCGCCACCCTCGCGCCGGGCCGCCGCGAGCGCCGCGGATATGGCGTTCTCGTCAAAAGCGACGACCTGCACCCGGACGTCATCGTGAAAAGCGGCGAACGCGTCCATCAGATAGCCGATCGCCGCCTGCCGCTCCGGCTGGGCCTCTGTCGTCCACATCTCGAGCTCCATGGACTCGGCTCGCACCGCCGCGCCGAGCGCGACCGCGGCCAACGTGAGGTGCACGGCGCCCAGCCACCGCGCCAGCTTGCGGCGCTCCTTGCTCATTTGGTCTCGAACGCCTCCACGCCGTCCCAATCGGGAGCGGGCGGGGTTTCGACAAAGGCCTTGGCGCGCGCAAAATAGAACCGGGCCGCCCGATCCTCCGGCCGTTGGGCGGCGAGCTCGGCAAAGCTCTCGGTCGCGCCCGCCCACTGGCGATCGAGATAGAGGGCGAAGGCCGCGTTCCAGTCGCGGCAATAGGCGAGCTCGGTCGCGGAGACCGCGAGCTCGGCCGGGCCCCCTTCCCACGCGGGATCGGTGCCGACCAGCTCGAACACCTCGGTCGACGCGCGCCGGCCCTTTGGGATCACCCGCCCGACGGTTCGGAACACGAACCGGTCGCCTGTCTCCTCGCGCACGGTTTCGCTCACCAGGACCTCGGTACCGAAGAACTTGTTGAGCCCTTCCAGTCGTGAGGCCAGGTTCACCGCGCCGCCCATCGCGGTGTAGTCCATGCGGTCGGAGGAGCCGATATTGCCGACCACCGCCTCGCCCGCGTGGAGACCGAAGCGGGTCGGCATGGGCGCGTCGCCGGCCTCCGTCCATTGCGCGTTGAGCTCGACCGACCGCGCACGGCACCGAAGCGCCGCCAGGCAGGCGTTCAGCGCGTGGTCGGGATCGGCCTGAGGCGCATTCCAGAACGCCATGATCCCGTCGCCGATGTACTTGTCGATGGTCCCCCCGGCCTCCAGGATCACCGTGCCGAGGGCCTCCAGGTAGGCCGAGATCTTGCGGGCGAGCGCCTCCGGATCCATGGTGTCCGACAGCGCCGTGAAATCGGCGACGTCGGTGAACATCAACGTCACATCGCGGCGCGCGCCGCCGAGCTGGGGCGTGATGCCCGATTCGATCATGCGGCCCACCAGCGCCTTGGGCACGTATTTCGTGAACCCGGCCAGGGTGGACTTCATGGCCGCCATGGCCCCGCCGAGGGCGACGATCTCGCTGATATGCGAGGAAACCGCAATGGGCTCTTCGACCCGCAGCGCCCGTATCTCGTCCGCCTCGTGGGCAAGCCGGCGCAGCGGGCGCGAGATCCGCCCCGCAATCCAGACGACGATCGGCAGGAAAAGCACGAACACCACCGCGGCGAACAGGACGGCGTCGCGTCCGGCGGCGACGACGGGCGCGACGAACTCCGCCACGGGGACCGCGATGGCGAGGTAGGTGTCCCGCCCGTAGCGTGCCGGCAACGCGTCGATCCGGGCGATGTAGGCTTCGCCCGCCACGTCGAGGATCCGGCGCTCGAAGCCGGTCCCGGTCGCCCGGAAGGATTGAAAAAGGGCGGAGGCGACGGGATCCTCGAGCGCGTCGATGGTGTTGAGGGCCACCGTGCGCTGCCCACCCTCGGTGATGACCCGCGCCACCCGTTCCGGGTCGGGATGGGCGGCGAGCCGGCCATCGGCGTGGAACATGAACAGACGGGCGGACCGGCTGAACCGCTGGCTGGCGAGAAAGCCGGCGACATCGGACAGCGCGATGTCCACGCCGAAGACGCCTGGTATCGGGCCGTCGAACCTGCGGGCCACGGTCACGCCGGGCGTGCCGGCGCCGGCGAAGATGTAGAGGTCGCTCAAGACCGGCTCCGCCCCGGCGTACGCGGCCCGGTACCAGGGCCGCTCGCGGGGGTCGTATCGCGGGCCGCGGACGAGGCGCGATCCCACCGGTCGCCGGGCCTGATCCAGGTATTTCCACAGGGCGAAGCGGTCGCCGTCGGCTCGGCGCAGGATGCGCTGGATCGCGTAGCGGGCGTCTCGGGGCGCATTGGCCATGGCTGCCGGATCGTCCACACGCACAAGGCGATAGAGGTCGCCGTCGGCAAACCCCAGGAACGCCGAGGTGATGGACGGGCGCAGGTCCAGTATGTGGACGAGCGTCGACTCGAGGGGATGGGTCGCGAGGTCCGGCTTCACGCTCGCCCCGGCGAGCTCGGTCGACGCGCTGACCAGCGCGTAGGCGGGATCGTAAAGCCATTTGAGCCGCTCGAGTATCTTCTCGCCGACCTCGTCCATGAGCGCGGCCGCCGCCTCGAGCGCGGCGTCGCGATTGCGGTTATGCGTATGAAGGACGACCACCCCGACAACGACGGCCAGGGTGAGCACGAACACCGTAAGGATGTTGACCTGCAGCGGAACGATCCAGCGCCGCGCGAGGGGGGCCTTCTCCAGACGGGGCGCGGACATCGGCTTCTCCTCGGTCCTGCCTTGGGAAAGTGCCGTCGGCTATCGGCGCGTATGGTCGCAGGAGCCGTTGGTTCCGTCTACCGGCGTAGCGGCGCCCAAGCGCCGTCTTTGCGTATTACGCAAAACAGAGTTGATGTTTATCCCGATTATCGACAAAGCGGCTCACTGCTACATTGGTGTCGAAGCCGACGCCAAACCTAGGAGAGCGACATGTCCAACGAAAGACCGACAGCGATCGTGACCGGCGCCTCGAGCGGCATCGGCCTGGCGACGACCAGGGCCCTTCTCGCCCGCGGCTTCAACGTGGTCATGAATGGATCGAACCCGGACCGCCTGGCCGCCGCCCATGAGGCCCTTGGCGCGCCCGATGAGGCGCTCCCGGTCGCCGGCGACGTCGGTGGCGCAGGCGATCGCGCCCGGCTGGTCGAAGCCGCCCTGAGCCGCTTCGGCCGTATCGACGTGCTGGTCAACAATGCCGGCATCTTCGAGCCCCGGCCGTTCCTGGAGGTGGACGAGGCGTATCTGGACCGCTTCCTCACGACCAACCTCAAGGGGACTTTCTTCCTGACCCAGGCGGTCATCCCGCACATGCGCGAGGCCGGTGGCGGATCGGTCGTCAACGTGGGGACAGTTCTTGTCGATCACGCCCTCGCCGGAGTGCCCGCCTCGGCCGCGGTCACCAGCAAAGGCGCGATCCACACGCTCACGGTTCAGCTGGCCGCCGAGTTCGGCAGGGACAACATCCGTGTGAACACCATCGCCCCGGGCATCATCCGGACGCCGATCCACGCCCGGAACGGCATCGAGGATGCCGACAGCCTGGCCGGGTTGCATCTCGTAAACCGCATCGGGGAGCCCGAAGACGTCGCCGAGGTCGCGACGCAGCTCGCCACCAACACCTTCATCTCCGGGACCGTCGTCAATGTGGACGGCGGTCATGCCGCCGGCCATGCCGTTCAATGATCCCTCGTCGAACGCGGCGAGACCTCAGCTCACGCCAACGCGGATCAGGTTTCCCGCGACGACCAGGAGCGCCAGGAGAAGCAGTTTATGGAATGTGTCCTGCGATACGTGCCGGCGTAGCCGCCGGCCGATAACCAGACCCAACAGAGCCGGGCCCGAAGCCAACGACGACGCCACGAGCACCTGGAGATCGAGCACCCGACTTAGAGCCAAGCTCCCGTAGAGAGGGATGTTCCCAATGACGAACCAGGTCGCGACGGTGGCAACGAACATATCCTTGGGCAACCTCAAGGCAACCAGGTAGGCGATGAGCGGTGGGCCATAGAAGTGGGAGACGCCGCCGAGCCCACCGCTTAGCACACCCACCAGCGGCGTAAGCCAGCGTTCCGCCCTCAGGGGGGTGGCCGCGCCCAAGGGGCGCAGCTGGTAAATCACGAATGCGATGACGATCAAACCCATCACGAGCGAGCCGGCGCTCGGCTCGACCTTCGAGATGAACTGGGCCCCGATCACGGACAGGACGATCAACCCCGGCATCGCGGACCAGAAGCGGCGCAGCACCTCGCCGATCAGCCCACCCTGCAGCGCCTGCCAGGCGTTCGAGCTGAGGATCGGCACGACCATCAGAGCAATCGCCGTGGCCGGCTCGAACAGGCCTGCCAGCACCGGCACCGTGAACAGCGGCAAGCCGACACCCAGCACGCCCTTCACGATTCCACCGGCGAGGAATGCCAGCCCTGCCAGCACCCACACACCGATCGCCAGGTCCGGTAGGGCTGCTTCCATCCTCGCCCTCGAAGCGCTATTGGAAACGGACGAGTCTATTGCATCGACGCTCGTAAGCGGAGAAGGGGGATCCCGCTGCCCAGCGCGAACCGCGCCCGAGTCTGAACGGTTACAAACCGGCGAAACGCGCGATCCTCACCTTGGTCCGCGTCATAGCCACCGTCTCACCTGGCTCTTGTATTTGCGGTATTCCTCGCCGAACCGCGCCTCGAGGTGTCTCTCCTCCGCCAGTACGACGTAGCGATGGAGGAACGCGGTAGCGGCGATCAGGGTGGCGACCACCCAGGCATTGTCCGCAACG
>JBHICL010000040.1:0-13694 GCA_046759605.1 Alphaproteobacteria bacterium
GCGGCCTGCTTCCTGTTTCTGCGGTGGCTTTACTCGACCCGCTTCGGGCTCGCCGTGAACGCCATTCGCGACGACGAGGACAAGGCCGAGGCCATGGGCCTCAAGACGACGCTCTACAAGACCGTGGCCTGGAGCATAGCCGCCTTCTTCCTCGGCATCTGCGGCGGCCTGGTGGGCCACATCGTGGGATTCATCGATCCCCGCGACGTGGCCTTCGCCGGGGCCACGTTCGGCGTCTGGATGGTGCTGATGGCGATCCTCGGCGGCAAGGGCACGATCTGGGGACCGGTGATCGGCGCGACGATCTTCCACGTGACCCAGGAGCTGTTCTGGACCTTCCTGCTGGGCTGGCAGCGCGTGGCGCTCGGGTTGCTGATCGTGCTCATCGTCGTGTTCTTCCCCCAGGGGATCCTCGGCTGGGTGCGCGAGCAGTGGCCGGAGAGGTTCGGCCATCGGGTCGCTGCCGTCGCCGACGCCGAGGGGGAGGCGAAGCCGTGACCGACCTCCTCGCGGTTGACGGCGCGACCAAGGCCTTCGGCGGGGTCGTCGCCAACAACGATGTGAGCCTCAAGGTGCCCGAGGGACACATCGTCGGGCTCATCGGACCCAACGGATCGGGCAAGACGACGCTCTTCAACTCTATCGTCGGCTATCATCCCATCGATGCCGGCGCCGTCTATTTCGACGGAGAGGACGTCTCGAAGCTTCGCGTGCCCCAGATCGCGCGCCTGGGCCTGCTCAGGACGTTCCAGCAGACCCGCATCTACGGCAAGATGACCTGCGTCCAGAACATGCTGATCTCGTGCCCCCACCGGGAGGAGGGGATCGGCACGATCTTCGGCAAATTCGCGCCGGAGCTCCGGGAGCGCGCGGAGGAGCTTCTCGAGTTCGTCGGCCTCTACGAGAAACGAAACCTGGTCGCGGGCGACCTGTCCTTCGGACAGCAGAAGCTGCTCGAGTTCGCCATGGCGCTCATGAACGAGCCGCGCATGCTGCTGCTCGACGAGCCCACCGCCGGCATCAACCCGACGCTGATCAACGGCCTCATCGACCGGCTGAAGCGCGCGAACAGCGAGCTGGGCGTGACGCTTCTGGTGATCGAGCACAACATGCGGGTGATCATGAATCTGGCCGAGCACATCTATTGCCTGGCGCATGGCGAGATGCTCGCCGACGGACCTCCCGGCGAGATCCAGTCCGACCAGCGTGTGATCGACGCCTATCTGGGGGCGCATTAGTGAGCGAGGAGCGCGACAAGGGCGGCGACGGCGGCCTCGGCACCGATGAGCCGGCGCCGGTCCTCTCGGTGGACCAGGTGGCGCGGGAGGCGGCGGAGCTTGCGGCGGCCGGTCCGGGGCGCGAGCGCATCGCCGAGCTGGCGGGGAACGACCCCTTCCTGGTGATCGACCGGCTCGTCGCCGGCTATGGCCGAATGGAGATCCTGCACGACGTGGATCTGCAGGTCGCCAAGGGGCAGTCGCTCTGCCTCATCGGTCCCAACGGCGCCGGCAAATCCACGGTGCTCCACTCGGTCTACGGCTTCACGAACATCATGGACGGCGCCATCAGCGTCGGCGGCCGCGACATCACCCGGCTCGGCCCCAACGAGAAGCTGCGCGACGCGCGGGTCGCCTACATCCTCCAGGACAACTCGGTCTTCCCCGACATGACCGTCGAGGAGAACCTGTGGATGGGGGGGTTCCTCATGGAGCGCCCGGCCGTGGCCAGGGAGGCGGCGGAGCGGGTCTTCGCCAAATACGGCCGCCTGGCCGAACGGCGCAAGCAGCCGGCGCGGGTGCTGTCCGGCGGCGAGCGGCGGCTGCTCGAGATCTCCCGGGCGCTGGTCATGCAGCCCGATGTGCTGCTGGTGGACGAGCCGTCGATCGGGCTCGAGCCGCGCTACATCGACATGGTCTTCGAAATCCTCGACGACCTGCAGAAGGGCGAGGGCAAGACCATCCTCATGGTCGAGCAGAACGCCAAGAAGGGTCTGGAGTTCGCCGATGTGGGCTATGTGCTCGTGTCGGGCCAGGTGGCCATGGCCGGCCCCGGCGACGAGCTGCTCGCCGACCCCGAGGTGGGCCGGCTGTTCCTCGGCGGCTGACTCTCACAACCCACCGACGAAATTGACGACCGCGGCGATGGCGCGCCGGATGTTGTCGTCCTCCGTGTGGCCGGAACGCTTGCGCGGCTTGAAGGAATGGTCGCCGTCGGGCAGCCAGACGAACCTCACCGATGGGGAAAGCGCGTAGCCGGCCACGTCGTCGGGCGTGCCGAACGAGTCGCGCTCACCCTGGACCACCAGCATGGGCACGGCGAGATCCGCGAGGTGCGCGGTGCGCGTCCGCTCGGGACGTCCCGGCGGGTGGAACGGGTAGCCGAGGCAGGCGATGCCGGCGACCGATTGGGGCGCCTCGGCCGCGACCTCGCTGGCGATGCGGCCACCCATGGACTTTCCGCCGACCACCAGCCGTTCAGCCGGCGCCGAGGCGGCGATGACCTCGCGCCAGGCGCGGTGCAGCACCATGGGCGCGTCGGGCGAGCCGCGTTTTCCCTCGGCGCGGCGGCGGGCCATGTACGGGAACTCGAACCGCACCACCCTGAGCCCGGCCGCGGCCAGGCCGTCGGCGACGATGTTCATGAACGGGCTGTCCATCGGCGCGCCGGCGCCATGGGCGAGGGCCAC
Source organism: Alphaproteobacteria bacterium (assembly GCA_046759605.1). Classification (GTDB taxonomy): domain Bacteria; phylum Pseudomonadota; class Alphaproteobacteria; order UBA6615; family UBA6615; genus JBHICL01. Next base: position 2,687 of record JBHICL010000040.1, read on the forward strand.
GGTCCATTCGGCTCTCTTCGGGCCGGCGATCAGCCATGTCGCTGGATCTGTCATCGCATCTTCCCCCCGGCGCCAAGCCACTGGACAGCCACGCACCTGTGCGCCGCGAAAAGCCCGAACGTGGCAGCGAACGGGCATTTCGGCGCGTGGAAACGACAAATTAACCTTATGGGGCATAGCGTTGTTATGTTTGACGGTCAGCAGCGCCTCGTTATAGTGCATCGCAACATTCTTTCGCAGTGCATCATTGCGAATCGAAAGGGAACGCGATGGCGCCTGGTATCCCACAGCCCACCGACCCGATCCCGACGGAACGGCCCGCAACGACCGCGGAAGAGCTGCATGGCTACTACCTCGAGGAACTCGAGCCCGGTATGACCGCGGTCTACGCCAAGACCGTCAGCGAGACCGACATCGTCATGTTCGCCGGGATTTCCGGCGACGACAACCCGGTGCACCTGAACCAGGAGTTCGCCTCCGGGACCCAGTTCGAGGGCCGGATAGCGCACGGCATGCTCACCGCGAGCTTCATCTCCACCGTCCTGGGCACCAAGCTGCCGGGGCCGGGCTGCGTCTATATAAGCCAGTCGCTCAGGTTCAGGGCGCCGGTGCGGGCGGGCGAGACGGTGGTGGCGCGCGCCACCATCTCACGCGTCGACCGCGAGCGCGGGCGCGTGGCGGTGGAGACCGTTTGCACCGTGGGCGAGAACGCGGTGCTCGACGGCGAGGCGGTGATCGCGGTGCCCAGCAGACCCGAATCGGCATCCTGAACGAGCCGTCCCAAAGGGGCGGGCGTCAGCAAAGACGCGACGCTCGCCGCGGCGTGGCCGGCGAGGCACTTGCCAGCGCGGCCCGGCGCCGCTACACCGCCCGGCGATGCGCGTCTTCAGGCACCATACCGGTCTGCCCGACGACAGCCGCGGCGCCGTCGTGGTGGTCGGCAACTTCGACGGGGTGCACCGGGGGCACCAGGAGGTCATCTCCCACGCCCGCGAGATCGCTCGCGCCGAGCGCCTGCCCCTTGCGGTCCTGACCTTCGAGCCCCATCCCCGCTCCCATTTCCAGCCGGATATCGAGCCCTTCCGCCTCACCCCGTTTCGCACGAAGGCGCGGCACCTCGAAGCGATGGGCGTGGAGATCATCTACGTGCTGCATTTCGACGAGGCATTCTCGCTGATCACGGCGTCGCGGTTCGTGGCCGAGATCCTGGTCGGGGGTGTGGACGCCCGGCACGTCGTCGTGGGCTATGACTTCCGCTTCGGGCACGGGCGCGCGGGCGACTCGGGTTTTCTCGCCGAGGAGGCCAGGCGCAACGGCTTCCGGGTCAGCATCGTGGACCCCGTTGCCGACCCGGAGGAGCGGGTGTACTCCTCCTCGCTCATTCGCGACCTGTTGCAAAGGGGCCATCCCGCCCGGGCGGCCGCGTTGCTCGGCCATCTTTGGGAGATCGAGGGCCGCGTCGAGACCGGCGACAGGCGCGGACGCGCCATAGGCTTCCCCACCGCCAACATCGATATCGCCGATTACCTTCGCCCGGCGGGCGGGGTCTACGTGGCGCGGGCGGGGATCGATGTGGGCGCGGCCACCGCGTGGCACGACGGCGTCGCCAATCTGGGAACGCGGCCCACCGTGGACGGCTCCCGCCTCCTGCTCGAGGTCCACCTGTTCGATTTCGCCGAGGATCTCTACGGCCGCCATCTCCGGGTGGCGCTCGTCGATCATCTTAGGCCCGAGGGTAAGTTCACGAGCCTGGATGCGCTGAAGGAACAGATAGCCAGGGACTGCCGCCAGGCCCGGCAACTGCTCGCCGCCCGCGCCATCGACGCGGGAGAGGTCGTCGGCGCGCCGTGAGCGCGCTCTGCCACGGCTTGACCGATCATGGGACCCCCGCCTATTCTCCGCCGCCATGAGCGAGTTCGAAAGCGCGCAAAGCGCCCGCCGGATCGAACGAATTACAAGCCCGGTCCTCTAACCCGGGGGGCCGGGACACGTCCGGCGGTTCGCGTTCGCGAGAACGACGGCCAGCCAGACTTCCTCAAGGGTTCTCAGGGACGAAGCCAACCGCGTCGAGCGGCTTTCGAGGATGCTGTGATGAGCGTCGATTACAAGGACACCGTGTTTCTGCCGCGCACCGATTTTCCCATGCGCGGGCGCCTGCCGCAGAAGGAGCCGGAGCTGATCGAGCGCTGGCGGCGTATCGACGTATTCACCAGGCAGCGCGAGGATTCCACGGGACTCGAAAAGTTCATCCTCCACGACGGGCCGCCCTACGCCAACGGCCACCTGCACATCGGTCACGCCCTCAACAAGATCCTCAAGGACGTGGTCAGCCGCTCGCAGCAGATGCTTGGCAAGGACTCCCATTACGTCCCGGGCTGGGACTGCCATGGGCTGCCGATCGAGTGGAAGGTCGAGGAGGCCCACCGCGCCGCCGGCCGCAACAAGGACGTGGTGCCGCTCATCGAGTTCCGGCGCGAGTGCCGGGAGTTCGCCGACAAATGGATCGGCGTGCAATCCGAGGAGTTTCAGAGGCTCGGCGTCATCGGCGACTGGCAGCGGCCATACACCACCATGTCCTACCCGGCCGAGGCGCAGATCGCCCGCGAGATCGCCAAGTTCGCCATGAGCGGCTCGCTCTACCGCGGCGCGCGGCCGGTGCTTTGGTCCGTGGTCGAGCGCACGGCGCTGGCCGACGCCGAGGTGGAGTATCACGACCACACCTCGCCCAGTATCTACGTGCGCTTTCCGGTGGCGCGCCCAGGCGACCCGGGCCTCGACGGGACCTCGGTGCTCATCTGGACCACGACGCCCTGGACCATTCCGGGCAACCGGGGCATCGCCTTTCACCGCGCCAGGACCTACAGCGTGCATAGGGTCGCGTCGGTCCGCGAGGACAGCCTCGCTCGCCCCGGCGAGCGCCTCGTTCTCGCCGACGAGCTCGTGGGCGCCGTCCGCGAGGTCGCGGGCATCGAGGAGCTGGTGCGCCTGGGACCGGCCAGAGGGCTCGAGAAGACCATCTGTGCCCATCCCCTCAGGGGCCGGGGCTACGACTTCGACGTGCCGCTCTTCCACGCGGACTTCGTCACCGTCGATCAGGGCACGGGCTTCGTCCACGTGGCTCCCGGCCACGGCGAGGACGACTACCGGGCGGGCATCGAGCACGGCCTCGAGATCCCCCGGACCGTGGAGGAGGACGGCAGCTATCACGATCACGTGCCGCTCTTTGCCGGCAGGCGCGTGCTCACAGAGGACGGCAAGCTCGGCGAGGCGGACCGGGCGGTCACCGAGGCCCTCGGCGACGCCGGTGCCCTCATCGGGCGTCAGCGGCTCACCCACAACTACCCGCACTCCTGGCGGTCGAAGGCGCCGCTCATCTTTCGCAACACCACCCAGTGGTTCATCTCGATGGAGGCGAACGACCTGAGACGCAAGGCCTTGGACGCCATCGCCGAGACCCGCTTCGTGCCGCCCCAAGGGGGCGCGCGCCTCGCGTCCATGATCGAGACGCGGCCTGACTGGTGCATCTCGCGCCAGCGCGCCTGGGGCGTGCCGATCCCGGTGTTCGTGCACAATGAGAGCGGCGAGATCCTGCGCGACCAGGGCGTTTTCGACCGGGTCGCCGGGGTCTTCGAGGAGGAAGGCGGCGATGCCTGGTTCACCAGTCCGCCGTCGCGTTTCCTCGGCGACGACTACGATCCGGCCGATTACGAGCAGGTGCGGGACATCGTCGAGGTCTGGTTCGAATCGGGCTCGACCCACGCCTTCGTGCTCGAGGAGCGGGAAGACCTGCGCTGGCCCGCCTCGCTCTACCTCGAGGGCTCCGACCAGCACCGTGGCTGGTTCCACTCATCGCTCTTGGAAAGCTGCGGCACCCGCGGCCGCGCCCCCTACGACGCGGTCCTGACCCATGGCTTCGTCCTCGACGAGCAGGGACGAAAGATGTCCAAGTCCCTGGGCAACGTGGTCTCCCCGCAGAAGGTGGTGGAGCAGTACGGCGCCGATATCCTGCGCATCTGGGTCGTCGCCTCGGACTATTCCGAGGACCTGCGCATCGGACCCGAGATCCTGAAGCACCAGGCCGATCTCTACCGGCGTATCCGCAACACCTTCCGGTTCCTTCTCGGGAACCTCGACGGCTTCGACGAGGGCGAGCGCGTTGCGGTCGCGGACATGCCGGAGCTGGAGCGCTGGGTGCTGCACCGATTGTGGCAGCTCGACGGGGTCTTGCGGCGGTCGGTGGACGACTTCCAGTTTCACACGCTGTGGACGGCTCTTCACAATTTCTGCGCCGTCGATCTCTCCGCGTTCTACTTCGACGTTCGCAAGGACACCCTCTACTGCGATGCCCTCGGAGACCCGAAGCGGCGTGCCTGCCGAACGGTGCTCGACCATCTGTTCGACTGCCTGACGGCGTGGCTTGCCCCCATTCTGTGCTTCACCGCCGAGGAGGTCTGGCTCACGCGCACGGGCGAGGCGGACGGCAACAGCGTCCATCTGCGCACCTTCCCCGAGGTGCCGGGCAGCTGGCGCGACGACGCGCTGGCGGCGAAATGGGACCAGGTCCGTCGGGTGCGGCGCGTGATCACGGGGGCGCTGGAGATCGAACGGGCCGGGAAAAGCATCGGCTCCAGCCTCGAGGCCGCGCCGGAGGTTTCCGCCGGTCCGGCATACGCCCCAGCCATGGAAGGCGTGGACCTGGCCGAGATCGCCATCACCTCCGCCGCGAGCGCGCGGATCGGGCCGGTTCCCGAGGGGGCCTTCACCGTCGAGGAGGTGCCGGACGTGGGCGTCGTCTTCACGAAGGCCCTCGGGACGAAGTGTATCCGCTGCTATCAGATCAGGGCCGACGTCGGTCAGCACGGCCATCCGGATATCTGTGGCCGCTGCGCCCGTGTGGTCGACGGGCTGGCGATGGCCGAGGACTAGCGTCCATGGTTCGGCGCTCCCTGCCATGGCTGGGGCTTGGCCTGGCCGTCGCCGTGATTGCGGCAGACCAGCTCAGCAAGTGGGGCATCGTCGCCGGCGTCTTCGGCCGATCGTTCGCCGATGGGGGGCTGTTCGATGGCGGCCTGGATCCGGCGCCCGTGCTGGTTACCGGCTTTCTCAACGTCGTGCTGTTCGGGAACCGGGGCGTCTCGTTCGGCCTGTTCGGCGGCGCCCAGGGCCAGACCGTGCTGGTGGTCGTCGCGCTGGTCATCGTCGCCGCGCTCGTGTTCTGGCTGTGGCGGGTCAAGCTGGCGCTCCTCGCCGCTGGCATCGGCCTCATCGTCGGCGGAGCTCTCGGCAACGTCATCGACCGGCTTCGCTTCGGCGCCGTCGTCGACTTCCTCGACTTTCACGCCTTCGGCTTGCACTGGCCGGCCTTCAACCTGGCCGACTCGGCCATCGTGGTAGGGGTTGCGTTGCTCCTACTCGATGGGTTGTTCGGCCGCCATTCGTCGGTAGAATAGGGAGTGACAAAGTGATTCGCGGCCAGGGGAGGGCCCCAGGCATGAGTAGAACCCCGCCGCTGGGCGTTGCGGTGGCTCTACTGGTCGCAAGCGTCTTGGTTCTGAGTGCGTGCTCTGGCACCAAGCGGGCGTTCGGTCTGGAGAAGACTTCGCCGGACGAGTTCCAGGTCGTGTCAAGGGCGCCGCTGAGCATGCCGCCCGACTTCAGTCTGCGGCCCCCGGAGCCGGGGAAGGAGCGGCCACAGGAGCTGGCCGCGAGCGAGCAGGCGCGCCAGACCGTTTTTGGCATCGACGCCAACGACGACGGCGTGAACGGGGATTCCCCCGGGCGGATCGTGACCGGAGCGCCCGCGGCGGCGCCGCAGCGGCCCGTTTCCTCCCAAACTCTGGGCGAGGTCGCGTTCCTCTCCATGGCCCGCGCCTATGAGGCGGAACCGAACATCCGCCTCGTGGTCGATCGTGAAAGCGCCCTGCTCGTGGACGAGGACCGGAGCTTCCTCGACCGGCTGCTCAACTTCCGCGATCCGGCGGACCCGGGCACGGTCGTCGACGCGCCGGCCGAGGCCCGTCGGCTGCGCGAGAACCAGGCGCTCGGCTTGCCGCCGACCGCCGGGCCGACGCCCAAGATCGAGCGCAAAGAGAGGGGTCTCCTCGAGGGCATCTTCTAGCTCGCGGGGCGCCCAGCCGAAAAGCTTTCGCCGGAACTCGAAACCCATTCGTTCGAGCGCGTGGTCGCGAATTCTTGAGCGCGCGTGCGCTCCGTCTCCTGTTGCACACGCCCCTCGGGGGGCGATATTGAAGGCTATGTCGGTGGGTAGGCGGATGAGGACACCGGGATGAGAGCAGGACGAAGCCTTGGACGCACGGCGCTTCTGGCGCTGCTGACGTGGACCGCCGCGACCCTCGCCCCCTCCGGGGCTCGGGCGCAGGTCTTCAACCCGACCACGTTCACCCTGGACAACGGACTGGAGGTGGTGGTGATCGAGAATCACCGCGCCCCCATCGCCACCCACATGATCTGGTACAAGGTGGGCGCGGCCGATGAGCCGCCAGGCAAGTCGGGCATCGCCCATTTCCTCGAGCACCTCATGTTCAAGGGCACGGAGACCGTGGCCCCGGGCGAGTTCTCCAACATCATCGCGCGGAACGGCGGACGCGAGAACGCCTTCACCTCCTACGATTACACCGGCTACTTCCAGGACATCGCGGTGGACCGGCTGCCGCTCATGATGGAGCTCGAGGCCGACCGCATGACCAACCTGGTGCTCACGGAGGAGATCATCGAGCCTGAACGCCTGGTCGTCCTGGAGGAGCGCCGCCAGCGGATCGAGAACGAGCCCAGCGGCCTGTTGGGCGAGCAGGTGCGCGCAGCGACCTTCGTCAATCATCCGTACCGGCTGCCGCTCATCGGCTGGGAGCACGAGATCAGGACGATCACGCTCGAGGACGTTCTGGCGTTCTATCGGACGTGGTACGTCCCCAACAACGCGGTCCTGATCGTTGCCGGCGACGTGGACCCGGAGAAGGTGCGCGCGCTGGCGGAGCGCTATTACGGCCCGATCCCGGCCAGGTTCTTGCCGGAGCGCGTGCGTCCGACGGAGCCGCCCCACTACGCGCCGCGCGAGGTCGTGATGCGCGATGCGCGGGTGCGTCAGCCCAGCTGGAGCCGACGCTACCTCGCACCCAGCTACAACGCCGGAGAAAGCAAGCACGCCCATGCCCTCGAAGTGCTTGCCGAGGTGATCGGCGGCGGAACGAGCAGCCGGCTTTACCGCAGCCTGGTGGTCGAGCGGGAGCTGGCCGCCTCCGCGGGCGCGTTCTACGGCCCCGATGCCCTCGATGTGACCACCTTCGGCACGTACTTCTCGCCCAGGCCCGGGGTCGAACTGAAGCAGGTTGAGGACGCGATGGCCGAGCTGCTGGTGCTTCTCTTGGAGGACGGCGTGACCGAAGACGAGGTGGAACGTGCCAAGCAGCGGATGATCGATAGCGCCGTCTTCGCGCGCGACGGGCTGCGGCAGGCGGCGCGCGTATTCGGCACGGCGCTGGCGAGCGGGCAGAGCGTGGCCGACGTCGAGGGCTGGCCGGAGCGTATCCGCGAGGTCAGCGTCGATGACGTGAACGCGGCGGCGCGCGCCGTGCTGCGGCCGGAGACGTCGACCACCGGAGTCCTGCTGCCGGAAGCGGAGGGCTGAGCGATGCTGGCGTGGCTCGGCCGCGCGACCGCCGTCCTCGTCGTCCTTCTTATCTGGCTCGCGCCGTCACCGGCGAGGGCGGTGGAGGTTCAGCGGGTCGTGAGCCGGGGCGGTATCGAGGCGTGGCTGGTGGAGGACCACACGCTCCCCATCATCAGCCTTCAGCTGGCCTTCCGCGGCGGCGCCGCGCTGGACCCGCCGGGAAAGGAGGGGCTCGCCGAGATGACATCGAGCCTCATCGACGAGGGCGCGGGCGATCTGGATAGCGAAAACTTCCAGAAGCTCCTCGAGGACCTCTCCATCACACTGACCTTCGACGGCTTCATCGACACCTTTCGCGGCCGGCTGCGGACGCTCACCCGGAACCGGGACCAGGCCTTCGAGCTTCTGCGCCTGGCGCTCAACGAGCCGCGCTTCGACGAGCCCGCGGTGGAACGTATCCGCAGCCAGATCCTGGCGCTCCTGGCCCGGCAGGCGAACGATCCCGACCGCATCGCGGGGAACGCGTTCTGGGCGACCGTGTTTCCGGACCATCCCTACGGCCGCCCGCGGCGCGGCACGCCCGAGAGCGTTGCCGCCATTACCATCGAGGACATGCGCCGGTTCGTGGCCGAGCGCTTTGCCCGCGACAACCTGATCATCGGCGTCGTGGGCGACGTCACGGCGGAAGAGCTGGCGACGCTGCTCGACGAGACCTTCGGCCCGTTGCCGGCGCGGTCCGCGGCGGTGGAGATAGGCGAGGTGACGCCCGCGGCCGCGGGCGAGGTCATGGTCATCGAGCACCAGGCGCCCCAGAGCACGATCATATTCGGCCATTCGGGGCTCAAGCGGGACGATCCCGACTACTACGCCGCCTACGTGCTCAACCACATTCTCGGTGGCGGCAGCTTCACCTCCCGGCTTTACGACGAGGTGCGCGAGAAACGCGGCCTGGCCTATTCGGTCGGCAGCTATCTGAGCCCCTTCGATCACACGGCGATGTGGATGGGGAGCGCCGGCACCGCTAACGAAAGCGTCGGCCAGTCGGTCGATGTAATCCGCCGCGAATGGGCCCGCATCCACGACGAAGGCGTGACGGCGGAGGAGCTCGAGGAAACCAGGACCAACCTCACCGGCGCCTACGCGCTGCGATTTGGCAACTCCATGTCGATCGCGCGCATGCTCGTCGGCATCCAGCTCGAGGACCTGGGTATCGACTACATCGACCGGCGCAACTCTCTCATCGAAGCGGTCACGCTCGAGGACCTGCATCGAGTCGCTGCCCGGGTGCTCGACCCCGACGCGCTCACCTTCGTGATCGTCGGTCAGCCGGAAGGCGTGGGGGCCGGCGCGGCCGAGCCCCAGAACTGATCGGCGGGGCCCGAGCCACTCACGGCTCGACGCTTGAGCCGCATGGCACTAGGATGCCTGCCCGTGGTCTCGGGGTTGCTCTCGTGTCGATCCGCCGCCTACCCGAAACGATCGTGAACCGCATCGCCGCGGGCGAGGTCGTCGAGCGGCCCGCCTCGGCGGTCAAGGAGTTGGTGGAGAACGCCATCGACGCCGGCGCCAGCCGCATCGACGTGGTCATGCGCGATGGTGGGCGCACCGCTATCGGCGTGAGCGATGACGGTTGCGGCATGACCGTGGAGGAGCTGGCGATGGCGGTCGAGCGGCACGCAACGTCGAAGCTGCCGGAGGACGACCTCGCCCGCATCACGACCCTGGGTTTCCGTGGCGAGGCGCTGCCCTCCATCGCCGCCGTGAGCCGCATGACCATCACCTCGCGCGCCCGCGCCTCGACCGGATCCGATGACGGCGCCTGGAGCGTGACGGTCGAAGGCGGCGTCAGGTCGGAGTGTATGCCGGCCTCCCATCCTCCGGGCACCCGGGTCGAGGTGCGCGACCTGTTCTACGCGACACCGGCTCGTCTCAAGTTCCTGAAAACGCCCCGGACCGAGCTCGACCACGCCATGGACGCCGTGCGCCGGCTGGCCATGGCCCATCCCCATGTCACCTTCACCCTGAGCGACGGTACGACCTCCAGGATCAGGCTCACGGCGAGCCAGGGCGAGCTCCTGGACGCGCGACTCGCCCGGCTCGCGGCGGTTGTTGGCCGGGAGTTCGCGGATAACGCGCTTCCGATCGAGGCGGAGCGCGCCGGGGTGAGACTCGGCGGCTACGCCGGCTTGCCCACTCTCAACCGCGGGAGCGCGCAGCAGCAGTATTTGTTCGTGAACGGCCGGCCGGTGCGCGACAAGCTGCTGTATGGCGCCGTCCGCGGCGCCTACCAGGACTTCCTTGCCCGCGACCGTCATCCGGTGGTGGCCCTGTTCGTGGAGGCGACGCCGGATCTCGTGGACGTGAACGTGCATCCGGCCAAGACCGAGGTGCGGTTCCGCGAGGCGGGGCTCGTGCGGGGCCTTATCGTCAGTGCTCTCAAGCACGCCCTGGCCGAGGCGGGCCATCGGGCCTCGACCACCGTCGCCGAGGCCGCGTTGGGAGCGTTGCGTCCCGGCTCGGCGCTCTCGTACCGGGGAGGACCCGCGCGTGTGCCGACGGGGCTCATGGAGGCGGCCGCCGCCTATCAGGCCCCGCCGGACGCCACGGGACCGCTTCCCGGCCTCGGCGCCGCGCCCTCCGGCCGCGCCGGGGCGGCCCCGGTCGCGGCCACCGGTGATGCCGGCGGCGGGGTGGACTTTCCCCTGGGCGCGGCGCGCGCACAGGTGCACGCCACCTATGTCGTTTCGCAGACGGGCGATGGCATCGTCATCGTGGACCAGCACGCCGCCCACGAGCGGCTGGTCTACGAGCGTATGAAAGCGGCGCTGGCCGAGGGTGGCGTGCCGCGGCAGGGATTGCTCCTGCCGGAGGTGGTCGAGCTGGACGAGGTCGCGGCGGCGCGCCTCGCGGACCGCGCGCCGGAGCTCACCGAGCTGGGCCTCCTGCTGGAGCCCTTCGGTCCCGGCGCCGTCGTGGTTCGCGAGGTGCCGGCGCTCCTGGGCGGGACCGATGCGCGGGGACTGGTGCGCGATCTTGCCGATGATCTCGCCGAACTCGACGCCACATCGAGCCTCAAGGAGAAGCTCGAGGAGGTGTGCGCCACCATGGCCTGTCACGCGAGCGTCCGTGCCGGGCGGGAGCTGAACCTGGACGAGATGAACGCGCTACTGCGGGAGATGGAGGCGACGCCACACTCGGGGCAGTGCAACCACGGCCGTCCCACCTACGTGGAGTTGAAGCTCGCCGATATAGAGCGATTGTTCGGCCGTCGGTAGCGCCCTGTGGCCGCCGGATTTTGGGGCGGCCACGGGGAAATCGGCAAAACCGATTACACGGCCCCCCGATGGGGCGGCGCGTGCTATCGTGACCGGGGTGGGGGTT
>JBHICL010000041.1:0-13685 GCA_046759605.1 Alphaproteobacteria bacterium
TGGACGCGGCTGTGGACCGGCAAGCCCGGCCCCGTCACGATCGTGTGCCTCGCCATCGTCGTCCTCTGGTACGCCGGCGCCGTCATGCTCAACGCCCCTCAGCTCATCGACCGCTACGAACGGCGCGAGGCGAGCTGGAACGCGGCGACGCTCGTGCGCGACGCGTGGACGATGAAGCGGCCGGTACTGCCGGCGCCGCATCAGGTCGTGGTCGAGCTCGACAAAACCGTGATCCGGCAACGGGTGACGTCGCCGCGCAGTCTGGTCTTCCACGCCTGGGTGACGGTCTCCTCCACTGTGGTCGGCTTCGCCCTTGGCAGCCTGCTCGGCATCCTGCTCGCGGTCGGCATCCTCCACGTGCGCACCCTGGACCGCAGTCTTCTGCCGTGGATCATCGCGTCGCAGACCGTCCCCATCCTGGCGATCGCGCCCATGATCATCGTCGTGCTCGCCAACCTCGGTCTGACCGGGCTGCTGCCGAAGGCCATCATCTCCATGTATCTGTGCTTCTTCCCGGTGACCATCGGCATGGTCAAGGGACTGCGCTCGCCCGATCCCCTGCAGCTCGACCTCATGCGCACCTATAGCGCCAGCGGCCCCCAGGTGCTGGCCAAGCTGCGTTGGCCCGCTTCGGTGCCGTTCCTGTTCACGAGCCTCAAGGTGGCCATCGCGATCAGCCTCGTGGGCGCCATCGTCGGCGAGCTGCCCACCGGCGCCCAGGCCGGCATCGGGGCGCGGCTCCTGGCCGGCTCGTATTACGGCCAGACGGTGCAGATCTGGGCGGCGCTCATCATGGCCGCGATCCTCGGGATGACTCTGGTCGGGGTGGTCGGCGGCGCCGAGCGGCTGGTCCTTCGGCGGATGGGGGGCCGGCCTTGAACGCGGCACCCGCAGGCCGGCTCGACAAGCCGTGCCTCGCCGCGGCAGCGCTCGGCCTCGCCGGTCTGGTCCTTCCGTGGCTGGGCTCGGGACCGGAGGTGGTCGGCTGGTCGCACAGCGCCTTCGCCCTCGGCCTGGCGATCGCGACGGTCGTCATCGCCGCCTATTGCGGGCTCCGCGCCCGCGCCGACGCGCCGCGGGGACTCCTTCTTACCTTCGGCACCGCGTTGGGCTCGGTCGCCGTGCTCCAGCTCGCGCGCGCCGGCGCCGCCCATGGCGTGTCGCTCGCGGCAGGCGTATGGATCGCCCTTCTCGCTCTCGTCGTCATGGCCTGGCGCGCCATGGAGCTTCTCGCCGCACCCGGTCACAGGGACCGTCTCGCGTCTCTCGCCGTCCCGGCGCTCTTCGGCCTCTGGCTCGCCTATCTGTGGGAGGTGCTCGTGGTCGGCTTCGGGGTCCCGCAGATCCTGCTGCCGAGCCCCAGCGAGATCGGCGCCGCCTTCGCGGCATCGACGGCCATGCTGTGGGCCGACTTCCAGCAAACTTTCCTGAAGGCGGTCCTGGCCGGCTTCGTCGTCGGCTGTGGCTCCGGGTTCGTGGTGGCGCTGCTCGTGGATCGCGTGCCGTTCCTGGAGCGCGGCCTCCTGCCCCTCGGCAGCCTCGTAAGCGCCATCCCCATCGTCGGCATCGCCCCCATCATGGTCATGTGGTTCGGCTTCGACTGGCAGTCCAAGGCGGCGGTGGTCGTGGTGATGACCTTCTTTCCGATGCTCGTCAACACGAACGCGGGTCTTGCGGCCGCCGGACGGATGGAGCGCGACCTCATGCACTCCTACGCGGCGGGCTACTTCCAGACCCTGTTGCGGCTGCGGCTTCCTACGGCATTGCCGTTCATCTTCAATGCCCTCAAAATCAACTCCACACTGGCGCTCATCGGCGCCATCGTGGCCGAGTTCTTCGGCACGCCCATCGTCGGCATGGGCTTCCGCATCTCCGTCGAGGCGGGCCGGATGAACATTCCGACCGTGTGGGCGACCATCGCGGTAGCGGCTCTGGCGGGAAGCCTGTTCTATGGCATCCTGCAGCTCCTCGAGCGGGCGCTCACGTTCTGGCATCCATCGTATCGTCGATGAGACGAAAACAGGGAGGACGAGAATGAAACGAACAACGGCAATCATCGGCGCCGGACTCCTGGCCCTCGCCACGACGGCGGCCCAGGCGGCGGACGAGCTGACCTTGCAGCTCAAGTGGGTCAGCCAGTCGCAATTCGCCGGCTACTACGTCGCGCAGGACAAGGGTTTCTACGAAGAGGAAAACCTCGACGTGACCATCAAGCCCGGCGGACCGGACATCTCGGTGCCGCAGGTCATCGCCGCCGGCGGCGCCGACGTCATCATCGAGTGGATGCCATCCGCATTGGCGGCCCGCGAGCGCGGTCTTCCCATCGTGAACATCGCCCAGATCTTCAACCGCTCCGGCATGCAGCTCACCTGCCTGGCCGATACCGGCATTACCACGGCCGACGACTTCAAGGGACGTACCCTCGGCGTCTGGTTCTTCGGCAACGAGTATCCGTTCCTGAGCTGGATGGACAAGCTGGAGTTCTCCACCGAAGGCGGACCGGACGGCGTGACCGTGCTCAAGCAGGGCTTCAACGTCGACCCGCTGCTGCAGCGCCAGGCCGACTGCATCTCCACCATGACCTACAACGAGTACTGGCAGGTCATCGACGCCGGCATCGAGCCGGGCGAGCTGGTGGTCTTCCCCTACGAGGACCAGGGCGTGGCCACCCTCGAGGACGGTCTCTACACCACCGAAGAGAACCTGGCCGATCCCGAGACGGCGGACAGGCTCGCGCGTTTCCTGCGCGCCTCGATCAAGGGCTGGGAGTACGCCATCGAGAACCAGGAGGAAGCGGTCCAGATCGTACTCGACAACGATACCGGCGGAGCGCTCAATGAAACGCACCAGACCCGGCAAATGGCCGAGATCGCCAAGCTGATCACCGGCGAGGGCGGCACCGGCTTCCTCGACCCGGCGGCGTATCAGCGCACCGTGGACGTGCTGTTGGGCGGGAAGTCGGACCCCGTCATCACCAAACAACCGGAGGGCGCCTGGACCCACGACCTCTGGAAGCAGGCCACCGGCGGCTGATCCCGGAACACCGCAACGCAGGGGGAGGGCCCGCGTCCTCCCCCTTGTACCGCATCGCGCATGAAGCAGCCGACCACGAACGGGCCCAACGCCGATCAGATCGAGTTCTGGAGCGGCAGGGTCGGCGAGAAGTGGGTCGAGTACCAGCCCCGGCTCGACGCGATGATGGCGTCGATCACGCGAGCGCTCGTCGAGGCGGCGGAGCCCACCGCGGGCGAGCGCGTGCTGGACGTGGGTTGCGGCTGCGGCGATCTCGCCTTCGAGGTGGCTCGCCGGGTGCGTCCCGGTGGCGCGGTCACCGGCATCGACGTCTCGGAGGTGATGCTCGCCCACGCGCGCACCCTCGCCGCCGCCCAGGGGCTTACCATCACCTACGAGCACGCGGATGCCGAAACCCACGCGTTCCCCGCGAGCGCCCACGACCTCATGGTGTCACGCTTCGGCGTCATGTTCTTTCGCAATCCGGGGCGCGCTTTCGCCAACATCGCGCGTGCGCTCAGGCCCGACGCGCGTCTTGCGTTCGCGTGCTGGCAGGCGCGGGAGCTGAACCCCTGGCTCCGTCTGCCCTGGGACGCCGCCGCGCGCCATGTGGCGTTCGACGAGCTCGCCGGCGAGGAGGAGCCGGGTCCCCACTCCCTCGCCCGCCGCGGGCGTGTGGAAGCAATTCTGGCCGAGGCCGGGCTCACCGATGTGTGTCTCACATCCCTCGAGCTGGCCTTGAACGTGGGCGCTACCCGGAAGCTGGAGGACGCGGTCGACTTCGTGCTGAACGTCGGTCCCGTGGCGCGGGCGCTCGCCGAGGCCGAACCCGGCCCCCGCGCCCGCGCGGTGTCCGATATCCGCGAGGCGTTCGCGAAGCATCACGGTGATCGCGGCGTCGAGCTTGGCGCGGCCGTGTGGCTCGTGACCGCGCGCCGGCCCTGAGCGAGACTGCCGCCACCGGTCCGCGGTCGGATGAGTGAGAGACGGGGAGGTGCGAAACCTCCCCGCATTGAAGAGCCGTCGCGACGACGGGCGCCCTACTCCGCGGCCTTTGGACGCTCCACGGGGGTCGGCGCCTCGAGCTCGCGCTTGCGGAGAAGCGCGTCGTAGTAAGGCGCATAGCACGGCCTGTCGATATAGCGTCCGACGCCGCGCTCGGTGCGGACGTCGCCGTCAAGGTATACGACCTTGCCCTGGCTCAGGGTGGCGACGTTCACGCCCTTCACCGTCATGCCCTCGAAGATGTTGAAGTCCACGTTCTGGTGGTGCGTCTTGACCGAGATGGTCCGCGACCTCTCGGGGTCCAGGACCATCAGGTCGGCATCGGCGCCAACGTTTACCGAGCCCTTGCGGGGATAAATGTTGAAAATGCGTGCCGCGTTGGTCGAGGTCACGGCCACGAACTCGTTCGGCGTGAGCCGCCCCGTCCCGACGCCGTGGTGCCAGATCACGCTCACCCGATCCTCGATGCCGCCTGTGCCGTTGGGGATCCTGGTGAAGTCGTCGCGACCCATCGCCTTCTGCGGCGCGCAGAAGCAGCAATGATCGGTCGCCGTGGTCTGCAAGTTGCCCGACTGCAGGCCGCGCCACAGTGCCTCCTGATGCTCCTTGGGACGGAACGGCGGGCTCATCACGTGCGCCGCGGCGGACTCCCAGTCCGGGTTGCGGTAAACGCTGTCGTCGATGAGCAGGTGGCCCGCCAGCACCTCGCCGAACACACGCTGCCCCTCGCCCCGCGCCCGCGTGATCGCCTGCAGGCTCTCGATACACGAGTTGTGAACGATATAGAGGGGCGCGTCGAGGACCTGGGCGATGCGGATCGCGCGATTGGCGGCCTCGCCCTCGACCTCCGGCGGCCGCGACAGGGGATGGCCCTCGGGCCCGACGATGCCGCGCGCCAGGATTTCCTTCTGCAGGTTGAAGACGAGCTCGCCGTTCTCGGCATGCACGGTGCAGAGCGCGCCGAGCTCCCGCGCCCGGGTGAAGCTGTTCACCAGCACCTCGTCGTCGGCCATGATGGCGCCCTTGTAGGCCATGAAGTGCTTGAAGCTGTTGACGCCGTGCTCGGCGGTGAGCAGCCCCATGTCGCGGTGCACCGTATCGTCCCACCAGGTGATGGCCACGTGGAAGCTGTGGTCCGTGGCCGCCTTCTCGGCCCAGCCGCGCCATTTGCGATAGGCTTCGAGGATGTTCTCCTGTGGATTGGGAATGACGAAATCGATGATCATGGTGGTGCCGCCGACCGCCCCCGCCGTGGTCCCGCTGAAGAAATCCTCCGACGCCACCGTACCCATGAACGGCAGCTCCATATGCGTATGCGGATCGATCCCGCCGGGCATCACGTTGCAGCCGCTCGCGTCCACGACCTCGGCCCCTCGAGGCGCTTCGATGTCCGGTCCCACGGCCTTGATCCCGCCGTCCTCGCAGTACACGTCGGCGCGGAAGCTGTCCTCCGCCGTGACGACCGTTCCACCCCGGATGACTACCGACATTTCTCGCGCCCTCCCTCGAAACAATGCTCGGCCTCCGGCGTCCCCGAAAGGGACGACGAGCCGGAGCGAGCCGTGCCCTAACCGGTTGTACGGAGTTTAGACACAATGCCCGACCACCACCAGCGCGGATGCCCAGCCCCCAGGGCGAAACAGCTTGCACGGCCCGGCGCTTGGGCTACGATCACTGATCAATTGGTCAGGATTTGCGTGGCTCGACGGGTGGGCCGACTGGGGGAGAGATGACGATCGTAAAGGCCGGACTCATTCAGATGGGGCTCAAGGCGGACACCGACAAAAGCCCCGGGGAAATCCGCGACGCCATGCTCGAGGCCCACATGCCGTTGATCGACGACGCCGGCCGGCAGGGCGTGAACGTGCTCTGTTTCCAGGAGATCTTCACCCAGCCGTACTTCTGCCCGTCTCAGGACGCCAAGTGGTACGACGCGACCGAGGCCATTCCCGACGGCCCCACGACCCGGCTGATGCAGGAGTATGCCAAGAAGCACTCCATGGTCATCGTCGTGCCTCTCTACGAGGAGGACATGACCGGGGTCTATTACAACGCGGCGGCGGTCATCGACGCCGACGGCACGTACCTCGGCAAATACAGGAAGACCCACATTCCCCAGGTCGCCGGCTTCTACGAAAAGTTCTTCTTCAAGCCCGGGCAGAGCGGCTGGCCGGTGTTCGAGACCGCGTACTGCAAGCTGGGCGTCTATATCTGCTATGACCGTCACTTTCCCGAAGGCTGGCGCGCGCTCGCGCTCAACGGCGCCGAGTACGTCGTGAACCCCTCGGCCACCGTGGCCGGCCTCAGCCAGTACCTGTGGAAACTCGAACAGCCGGCGTCGGCGGTCGCAAACGGCTACTTCGTGGGCGCCATCAACCGTCCCGGCACCGAGGCACCGTGGAATATCGGCCGCTTCTATGGCTCGAGCTACGTCTGCAACCCGCGCGGCGAGCTTCTGTGCGAGGCCAGCGAAGACAACGACGAGCTGATCACGGCCGACATGGACATGGACCAGGTGCGGGAGGTTCGCAACCTCTGGCAGTTCTTCCGCGACCGGCGTCCCGAGACCTACGACCTTCTGGCCGACATCTCGCACTAACGCCCCGGCCCGGCGCTCGTCTCGGACGGCTCGACCGGCGCGGCGCCGTCGCGGCTCCGGCTACCCCCTCCGCAATCCCGCGACTCGTCGGCGCGGGGTTCGGCAGGCGGGTTTTTCCACAAAAGGTCTCCCCGCCCCGTTAACACTTCTGGCAATTTTTCGACGAGTTCCATGAGGTTGTTAACCTTTGGCGCGAGAGTCCGCAGACAAGCAAATGAGCTGCCAACACAATATATGGTGGTGTAAGTCTTATTAAGACTCAATACTTTCCATTTTAACGTTCTCAAAGAAAAATTCCTCAGCGTATTTTGTTAACCAACTCGAAAGTGGACTTTGGTAAAAATTCATATGAAATGGCTTGATAATTTGGCTCGCACAGAGTCAAATCAGTGATACTACGTTTGGGCTGGATTGCGGCCTGGTCGTATGAGCGGATTCAGTACTTGGCGTTACATGGCGTCGTTGGAGCCGCGCGTATGACTCTTTGGGACGCCCCGCTTGGCCGGCGACCGGGACGCAACGGATCGTGGGCAGAGCCAAAGGAAGATGCCTTGGCCACCATGACCGGAAGACGCAGGAAGCTCGCACTGATCGCGATCCCTCTGCTCGCGGTCGGCTGCGGCCTCGCGAACGAGCTCCGCGACGAGCCGACGCAGCGCGTGGCCGCCGTGCCGCCACCGGAGTGGGCGGAAATCCGGCCACCAGGAACCGAAGCCGAGGTGGAGGCGGTGCCGGCCCCCAGGCCGAAGCCGGAACCTCCGCCACGGAAAACAGTTACGGCGTTCGCCACCCCGCGGCCCGAGTTCCTGGTGGGGCTCGGTCCCGAGGCGGCGCTGGTCCTACTTGGCGAACCCGCCCTCAGGGTGCAGGACCCGCCGGGAGAGATCTGGCAGTACAACGGGCGGAGCTGCTCGCTGGAGCTGACACTCCTGCTGGACGTCGTAGCAGAACAATATCGCACTGTGTTCTATGAAGTTAGGAACGGAAACTCGGAGGTAGAAAATGGCGACCGGGATTGCCTGGCCGAAATCATCGCCGATCGCCGCGCAAAGTTGTGATTTCTCGACCATAGCGGACCGGCCCCATGTCGTTATCGTCGACGATGATGAGCTGTTCCGGGAATCGCTGGGTCCCAACCTTGGCGACAATGGTTATGCGGTCACGACGCTGAGCGGCGGGGGCGAGGCCCTTGAGTACTTCGAGTCGGGAGGCACGGCGGACGTGCTGCTCCTCGACTGGCGAATGCCGCAGATCGACGGTCTGGAAGTGCTGCGACGCCTGCGCAACAGGCACAACGGCGTGCCCGTCATCTTCCTGACCGTACTCGATGACGAGATTTACGAAGAAGCCGCTCTTGCCGGCGGCGCCGTCGATTTCGTCGAGAAGTCGCGCAGCCTGTCGATCCTCCTGCGCCGCATCTCGCTGATCATCGAAGGCCACAAGCCCACGGCGCCCAACGACTCTCAGCTAGAGGTGGGCACATACGGAGACCTCGAGCTGCTCTATGGCAGCAAGAGGGCTAGATGGAAGGAACAGACGGTCAACCTGACGCTCACGGAGTTCAATATCCTACGCCGGCTCGTGAGTGCCGAGGGCTCGGACATCCCCTATCGGGAAATCTACGACATCGTCCATGGCGAAGGATTCATCGCCGGCAACGGCGCCGAGGGCTATCGAGCGAACGTACGCACTTTCATAAAGCGCATCCGCAAGAAGTTCCGCGAGATCGATGACACTTTCGACCACATCGAGAACTATCCGGGATTCGGCTATCGTTGGCGTCGCGATTAACGCGACGCCACGCGCCGTCCAAGATAGTCTCCAACGCGCGGGTGTTGTCGCCCGGTCGTTGAAGACCAAGCTGCTCCTGCTTGCCCTGGTCTTCGCCGCGGTTCCGATCATCCTGTACAGCCAGTTTCAAGAGGCTTACTCGGATAACCAGCGGCTGATCGAGCAGAGCGTGCAGGAGCAGGGCCGGCTGATCATGCGGGCGATCGAGCCGTTGCTGGTCGCCGATGGCGAATCGCTGCCGACCCTCGGCCAGTTCAGCGACGCGCTGGAGCAGATCGCGGACGGCGAGATCCTCGTCCGGGTCCTGTTCCGTCCGGTCGCGGCGTCCACCGGGGCCGACGCTTTCTATTTCGTCGCCGCCACACCCCTCGTCTCGCGCGCGCTTCTTGCCGAGGTGAGGGAGGAGCTGCTGAGCCAGGGCGTCCTCGACCTCCTCGCGCCAACCTGCGACGGCGGTATCGACGAAGCGATCCGCTATCGCACCTCCGACGGCAACGAGGAGATCCTCACCTCGATCACACCGCACAACAACTCCGCCGGCTGCTGGGTCATCCTCACGTCCCATTCGACCTTCGAGTATCAGCAAAGCCCCCTCGGGGTTCCTTACTGGATGCGTCCCGAGGCCCGTTCGGCGGCGATCATCTACGCCGTCATGGCGGTCATCACGCTCAGCCTGTTCGCGGGGATCTGGCGGAGCCTGCGCCGCTTCGGCCGCCTGGCGCAGCGTATCGGCGCAACCCAGGACGTGGCTCCTTCGTTCGCGGCGATGAACCGGATCCCCGAGCTGGCGGGGGTCGCCAGCGAGTTCGACCGGATGGTGGAGGCTCTGCAGAACTCGGCGCGCACGATCCGGCGCGCGGCGGAGGACAACACCCACGCCTTCAAAACGCCCATTGCGGTCATACGCCACTGCCTCGAGCCGCTGGAGCGCGCGATCCCGGACCTGGACGACCGCGGCCGCGTGGCGGTCGAACGCATACACAAGGCGCTCGACCGGCTCGATGGCCTGGTTTCGTTTGCCCGCCGGATCAACGAGACCGAGGCCGAGCTGATCAACCCGCCGCGCACGCGGCTGAATCTCTCGGCCCTGGTGGAGGGGCTCCTCACCAGCTACACGGAGCTCGTCAACCAGCGCGAGATAAGCCTCCAGCTGGAGCTGGACGACGATGTGCACGTGCGGGCGGGCGAGGACATGCTGGAGACGGTGCTGGAGAACCTCATCGAGAACGCCTTCAGCTTCACGCCGCGCCACGGACGGATATCCGTCTCGCTGCGCCAGACGGACGATACCGTCAAGCTGAGCATCAGCGACAGCGGACCCGGGGTCCCCGAACCCGAGCTGGAGCAGATCTTCAAACGCTACTACTCCCGCCGCGACAGCGCCGATACCGTCGTCGGCAAGCCCGAGGACCATCTGGGTATCGGGCTCTGGATCGTGCGCAGCCACATCGAGGCGGTGGGCGGACAGGTCTATGCGACGCGGGCGCGAGAAGGCGGTCTTCAGATCATCATCCACCTGCCCGTCCACACGCCACAAAAGCCCTGATTTCCCCACAGTTTTGACGCAACAAAATTAGCCGGCGCGCCGGTAGAGTGCGCCCGCCGGCAGGGGAGCGCCGGCGCAAGGAAGGGGGCGGCGCGGAACCACCATGCGACAGTGAGGCCCGGGACCGCGGCCGCCCGAAACTTGGCAGACAGGAGGATGCCGTTGGCCGTCGGGTCGCACGTCCGGGAAATTTCAGACGCCATCTCCCGCCTCGCACCAGCTAACATCCGCCTCTCACTGGCTCGCCTTCAGGTCGAGGGCATCCGCGAGGACCTCCAGGAGCTCGCCGTCAAGCAGGTCGCCTGCCCGACTTGCATTCGCGGCCGCGCCCACAACGGCGACATCCTGCTCTTGGAGATCGGGCCGCGGAACAACTTCCCGGCGCGCCAGGGCGATCGCATGGTGACCGAGCTCCTGACGGCGTGGTTGCGCCGCAGCTTCGACTCCATCAGGACCCAGGTCGACCGGGGTCAGGTGCGGATGGCGATAGCGCACTTCCGCAGCGCCGAGGTGGACGATCCCGAGGCCGCGGTCAGCAACCTTCCCGAATCCAACTTCATCGAGGTCTGGCGCATCGAGAAAGAGCGGCGCCGCCTGATCCGCGCGCGGGGGAAGATCCGCCCCCACCGGGTGCTCGAGCCGGGGCTCGTTCGCCGCAGTCTCCTGCGGCCGCGCCTGACGCACTAGCAACCCGCGCGTCCATCCTCGTCGCGTCCGGCCAATGCCGATGCAAGCGGGCAACCCTCAACGCGCGGCGCGATCGGCCCGGGCTTCGATCGCCGCCCGCATCGCCGTGCTATGCCTCGCCGGCTGCGCGAGCGTAACGCCCGCTCTCGATCCCTCGAGACAGCCGTCCACCCTGCCGCTTTTCCGTCTCGCGCCCGAGCGGACGCAGGTCGATTTCGAGGTCCATCGCGCGGGATGCACGGCGCCCGGGATCGCCCTCGATCACTGCCTCGGCGGCCTCGGGCACCGGCGGATCACCAACGCCGAGGCGGCCGCTTTCCTCGCGCGGGCGAACGATCCGGCCGAGGAGCCCGTGCCCCTCGCGCTCGCGGCGCTCCGCATAGACGACGGGCGCTACTTCTTCGGCCGCGGCGAGCTGTATCCGCGGGAGCGGTCTTCCTCGGTCATCCTCGACGCCGAGACGGGCACCCTGAGATGCGACGGCACCGCCCGGACGCTGCGGCCGGGAACGGCCGCTTTGCGGCCCGCAGGCGATGCATTCCTGCTGTGCGGCAACGGCAGCCTGATGCTCGTCGCCCTCGCTTTCGACACCCCCAGCTCCGGCTACGGGGCGGGATGGGACACGAACGGCAACCGGTATCGCTTCCTGTTCGGTCCCGCCGAGCTCACGGATGGAAAGGAGGCGCGCAAAGCGCTCAGGCGGGCGCTCGCGGCCGCGGCATCGGCTGGCGGCTGGGCGGCCGAGATCGGCATCCGCCGACCGTTCTCCCTGGACCAGGAGCGCTACGCGCTTCGCTATGTGCGCCGCAATCAGGCGTCCGTGCCGCGGCAGCTCGTTTCCAACATGCCGCGGAACCTGACGAGGCTCGTACGCGCCCGCGACCGGAAGGACGCTTTCGTCCGCGTCATGCTGCCGCCGATCCTCCTGGCGAACGACTTCATCGCATCGGAACGCCGGCACATGCTGGACATAGTCGGGCGTCTCGCGAGGAACGAGCCGGTGGGTGAGCTGAGCCGGACGTGGCTCAGGCGGCTGGCGCGGCGATACGGGGCCCGCGCCGACGACTTCCCAACGCTGCGCTACCGCGTCGATACGGTGCCGCCGTCCCTGGCGCTGGCCCAGGCCGCCCTGGAGACGGGCTGGGGGACCTCGCGTTTCGTGCGGGAAGGCAACGCCGTGTTCGGCGAGTGGACCTTCGGCGCCAGGCGCGGGATCGTGCCGACCAGCCGCGGCGCCAGCCAGAACCACAAGATACGGTCCTTCGATACCCTGCTGCACAGCATCGTCGCCTACATGGACAACCTGAACAGCCATCCCGCCTACCGCAAGTTCCGGGCCCGCCGGGCCCGCACCCGTGCCCTGGGCCGGACCCCGGACAGCCACGAGCTGGCCGCGGCGCTCGCCTCCTACGGCGCCGGGGACGCGCGCTACACCGCCAAGTTGCGAACCCTCATCCGCGCCAACCGGCTGCGCGACTTCGACCGTGCGAGGCTCGCCGACGCGGTCCTGGTCGCCACCCCCACGCCACGGCCCAAACCTGTCATCCAGGCCGCGGCGGGACCGGAGTCCGAGAGCTTCGGCGATACCGCCGACAGGCTCATGGACCAGCTGCTGCATCGGATCAGGGGCGTCCTGGACCTGGAGCCGGGGCCGGAGGAAGCAAGCGGAAGTTAACCAAACCGCCAATTTTCCGCCTGAATCTTGACACAATTGCCACGGCGCCAGCTCTGGTATTCTTCAGTGGCACCCCATCTGGAAGCACCCGTACGCCTTTCGAGCATTCGATGCCTTCGGTCTTTGGGGTCGCACCAGGACAGCGGAGGCGGACGCGAGTTCGCTGCTGGGAGGTTGAAGGATGCATTTGTTGAGAGCCGGCCTGCTCGTCGGCGCCGTCGCCATCCTGGGCGGCTGCGTGAGCCTGCCACCGGCGGTGATGGTTGCCTCGTACATGGCCAGCGGCGTGAGCCTGGCGGCCAGCGGCAAGACCCTTACCGACCACGCAATCTCGACCGTCGCGCAGCGCGATTGCGCGACGTTCAACCTGATCCGCGGGCGGAGCTTCTGCGCCGACGAGATCGGGGCGGTCGCCGATGGGAGCCTCGCCGACCCCGAGGGCGCGGCGGTCTATCCGAGCGCCGGACCGGACCAGAACCCGATCCCCACGGACGACGCCGGGGCGGTGCAGCTGGCCCAGAGCTATCTCGTGCACTTCGGCTACGAACCGGGTCCCGTCGACGGCGCCGGCGGAATCAAGACGCGGGCCGCCCTGCGCGCCTATCTCCTCGACCAGGGCTTCGAGCCCGAGGGCGAGCTGACCCCGCACGTCCTGCGCATGATGGGACGTCAGCTCGCCGCCGGGGCCACGGTGGGACCGCCCTACCCGGACGCCGAAGCGGACGGCGCGGCGCTGGCGATCGACCCCGACGACCCCTCGGTCATCCGGCTCGCCCAGGCGCAGCTGGCTTATTTCGGCTACAGGACCGGTCGGATCGACGGCGTGCTCGGGCAGCAGACGATCGCCGCCATCGCCGCGTTCCAGCGCGAGACCGGGCGCGTCCCCACGGGGCGGCTCACCCCCGACCTCATGCTGACCCTGGGCGACGCCGTCGCCGGTGAGGCTGAGCGCAACGTCGCCCAGGCCCCGCGGCCCCTCGCGGACCCGGCGCTCCCGGAAGCCGGCTGAGCGCAAGCCCGGCTCGGAAGCCAGCCGGGACGACGCGTAAACGAACGGGGAGGCCGGCCCGGCCTCCCCGCTCTTCTGTCCCCTCGCCCCAGCGGATGAGCACGCGGGCATCGCACCCCGGCGCGTCTGACGCGCGCCGGTGATGGCGCACAGCGCCTCCTCGCGTGAGGGTCGATGCTCCGGCGGCCGCGGCGGCGGGCGCTCGGTGCATGCGTTCATTCATCCGCTAAGATATGCTCTGTATAATAGCACATGCTCGCTATAATTCTCTTGACACGGGCAACAGGTTCCTGCTATGTTCAACACACTGACCAACCCTTCCAGAACCGGTACGCCCAGAACCGCGTACGCATCGAGGAGA